>JAZDKY010000142.1:0-46162 GCA_043802525.1 bacterium | reverse complement strand
AATCCGTCCCCTTGGCCACGCTCGCGCCCTCGCTGTTGACCACCACCGCGCCGTTGGTTCCCAGCACCGTCATCTCCGGCGTGCCCACCTCTATTTCAGTGACCACCCGCACATCGTCCAGGCAAACACCCCAACCCCATTTCGCCACCCCCTCAAAACAGACCTGATAGCTCGAACTCAGATTCGTCAACGTGAAGGCGCGCTCCGTCCAGCTCGGGATGTTATTGCTGTAGGCCGCCAGGAGGATCCATGCGCCCGTGGCATTCGTGCGATAGTAAACCTGCAGGTCATCCTGGTCCCCCGACCAATTACTTTGGGCATGCCAGAAGGTCATGGTGGCGCTGATCGCCGATGACAAATCGACTGTCGGAGAGATCATGCGCGTCGTGTTCGGCGTCCGACTGCCTATAAAGAGCAAGGCATTGTAGGATCCGCTGTGCGCGCCCGCCGGTTGGCTGCCATACCCGCCGGTGTACTGAATCCAATCGAGCGCTCCGCCGACGATCTCCTTGGTCCAACCCGCCGGCGCGCCACCGCTCCATGTGCCCTCGAAGCCCTCGTTCAAATTCGTCACCGTGGCGCTCGGCAGCGACATTCCCTTCAGATACAGCACATACGGCGTGTTCGTGCTGTTGTTCACGATACTGACCGATGCTGTGCATGCGCCCTCGGTTTGCGGAGAAAAGACGATCGCGAAGCTGCTTACCCCGGAGACCGTCGAGGGCATGTTCAAAACGCTGAACGACGCACTCTGCGCGCCGTTGGTGGTCCAGCCGCTGATTGTCAAAGCCGTCACCGCGCCGTTGGTGATCGAGAAGGTGTTCGTGATCGCCTGGCCCTGCGACAACGATCCAAAGTCCGTGCCCTTCGCAACGCTCGCCGGTTCGCCGTTGGCCAGCTCCTGTCCATTCGTCCCCAGAACCAGCATGACGGGCACCACCGTGCCCGTCCCCTGGATGGTGAAGTTGAACGGGTTCACGTACTCGTCGCTGTTGCCGAAGCTCAGTTCCGCCGTCCGCGTCCCTCCCACCGACGGGTCGAACCGGACGGTGAACGTCGTGCTGTTGCTCGACGCCACCGGCGACGAAGGTTGCAGGGTCACGGCAAAATCCGCCGACTGCGCGCCGCTGATCGTCACGTTGCTGACTGTCCGTTCCGTCGCCCCCTGATTCGTGATCGTGTACGTGCGCGTCAGGGTTCCGCCGCTCACCATCACATCGCCGAAGTCCGTGTGATCCGCCAGACTCGGGATGGCGTCGCCATCGCCGATCTCCACGCCGTTCCCGCTGACCGCGAGCGCCGCCGTCAACCCGGTCCCGGAGACATACAGCTCAAACGGCGTGTTGGTCGAGGTGTTGACGATGCTCACCGCCGCCGTAAACGTCCCCCCGGCACCCGGCGCAAACTGCACCGCAAACGTGGCCGAATTGCTCGACGCGATAGAAGCCGGCATGTTCAACACCCGGAACGCGCTCGCGCCGGTCCCGTTGGTGGTCGAGGAGAAAATCGTCAACGTCCCACTGCCGGAGTTCGTGACCGTGAAGACGTTGGTCACCGGCAAGCTCCATAGATGACTTCCGAAATCCGTCCCCTTGGCCGCGCTCGCGCCCTCGCCGTTGACCACCACCGCGCCGTTGGTTCCCAGCACCGTCATCTCCGGCATGCCCATCTCTACTTCGCTGACCACCCGCACATCGTCCAGAACAACGCCGTACCCATATTTCGCCACCCCCTCAAAACAGACCTGATAGCTCGAACTCAGATTCGTCAACGTGAAGGTTCGCTCCGTCCAGCTCGGGATGTCAGTGGTGTATTCCGCCAGGAGGTTCCATGCACCCGTGGCATTCGTGCGATAGTAAACCCGCAGGAAGTCCTGGTCCGACGGCCACAATGCCTGGGCATGCCAGAAGGTCATGGTGGCGCTGACGGCCGATGACAAATCGACCGTCGGAGAGATCAGGCGCGTCGTGTTTGGCGTCGTACTGCCTATATAGAGCAAGGCATTGTAGGATCCTCCATGCGCGCCCGCCGGGTGGCTGCTATACCCGCCCGTGGCCTTCACCCAATCGAGCGCTCCGCCGACAATCTCCTTGGTCCAACCCGCCGGCGCGCCACCGCTCCATGTGCCCTCAAAGCCCTCGTTCAAGTTCGTCACCGTGCTGGCCGGTAGCGACATGCCCTTCAGATACAGCACATACGGCGTGTTCGTGCTGGTGTTCACGATACTGACCGCCGCCGTGCACATGCCCTCGGTTTGTGGAGCAAAGACGATCGCGAAGTTGCTTACCCCGGAGACCGTCGAGGGCATGTTCAAAACGCTGAACGACGCACTCTGCGCGCCGTTGGTGGTCCAACTGCTGATCGTCAAAGTCGCCCCGCCGTTGGTGATCGAGAAGGTGTTCGTTATCGCCTGGCCCGGCGACAACGATCCAAAGTCCGTGCCCTTCGCAGCGCTCGCCGCCTCGCCGTTGGTCACCACCTCCCCGTTCGTTCCCAGAACCAGCATCTCGGGCGCCATTGTGCCCGTCCCCTGGATGGTGAAGTTGAACGGGTTCACGTACGCGTCGCTGTTGCCGAAGCTCAGTTCCGCCGTCCGCGTCCCCGCCGCCGACGGGTCGAATCGCACTTGGAACGTCGTGCTGTCGCTCGGCGCCACCGGCGACGAGGGTTGCACCGTCACAACGAAGTCCGCCGCCTGCGCGCCGCTGGTCGTCACGTTGTCGACGGTCAGTTCTGTCCCCCCCTGATTGGTGATCGTGTACGTTCGCGTCAGCGTTTCACTGTCCACCAACACATCCCCGAAGTCCGTGTGATCGGCCAGGCTCGGCGTGGTGTCGCCATCGGCGATGTTCACGCCGTTCCCGCTGACCGCAAGACTTAGCCCGAGCGTCGTCGCGTCGATCGTGGCTGAATTCGTGCTGGTGGCCGGGTTGTTCTGCGCCCGCAGCCGATAGTAGTGCATCGTTTGCGACGTCAGCCCCGTCACACCATAGGTCAGCACATTCCCCACCAGCCGGTTGTTGTAGCCCGACACGTAGCTGGAAAATCCGCTGTTTGTGGACACATCCAGCAGGTAGTTCGTCGCGGTCGTGGCCGCATTCCAGTTCGCGTAAAACGACACGGTCGTTATGTTCGTCGCCGCCAGCGCGTTCGGCGCGCTGGGTTCATAATACGTGAAGAGAATCTGGATGTTGTCGGCGCCGAACGACTCACCGTTGCCGTAGGTGCTCGTGAAGCCGATCTGAACTGCCGTGTTGGAGGAGATGTACGCCGTGATGTCATAGTTGGTGGACAAGGTCGACGAATCCGTCCCGCCGCTGCCCTCGATGCTGTCGATCGTATCCCACGTGTCGCCGCCGTTGCTCGACACCATGACGCGCGCGTACTCGCCGGCGTCGTACGCGTAGCGCCGGTAGTCGAAGCTCAAGACGGCATTGGTCGCGATGCCGCGCAGGTTGACCTGTCGCCAGGCGGATCGCGCCCAGCGGACGACCCGGATCCCATAGCTGTTCCAGAGGGTGAGGACCGTCATGTTGCCAGCGCTCGGGTCGGTCGCCTCGCCGATCTCCTCCCAGTTGCTGTCCCAATTGACGGTGCCGTCCTGGTTGGTGTACGCGACGGCGTTGAACTCATCGCGCACGGTATTCGTGATGGTGCCCGCCTGCGCGACCGTTGCCAGAAAAAGCGTCAGCAGGGCCAGACCGCAAATATTCACATTCCGTCGGGCGGAGGCGCCGCGGGGTTTCCAAGGATTGGAAAACCGGTCTGCGCTGTTTCCAATCATTGAAAAACGGTTCGATGTGCGCGTCGAACGATGTGTCCTCATACCGTTGACTCCACTTTGGAAAGATTTCGAACATGTGTTGGACAAAAGGCGCGAGCAGGAGACTCGCTGCGCAGGCGACGATGCACGCCCATAAGACCCTCGTTTTTTCGGTTTGCCGCTCACCGTGCTGCTCCCTGACACGACAGCCAGCCCCCAAAAGCACAATCTTTTCAGGATCCCTTCCGCCCCAGAGGAACCCAGAAAACCGCCATTAAGTGCTTGACTCTGATATATGAATACCCACGAAGGCGAACAGGCGTCAAACGATGGGAACCGGTTTCATGCAAAAAAAACACGCCGCGCGCCGGATGCCCCATGCCGTCTTGCCTGACCCGGCTTGTTCATGAGGGCGTGTCCACCTGTCCCTCTGAACGATCCGGTAAGGGATGCATAAGATTTTGAACAGGAGCCAACAGAGAAAACGGAGAAGACCTCAGTATGTATCTCTGTTCTCTCTGCTCCCTCCTGTTCAAATCCTCTCATCTTCGTTGATCTAAACTCCGCTATCCCATCCGAATCTTATCCGCGCCATCCGCGGTCGAAAGAATGTGCGCGAGCAGCAAAACCTTTCATGGATGGTAGTACGGAAAAGGAAACCGCAAGAAGCGCAAGATGCGCAAACGTGAACCGCGAAGGAACCCACAGATGCCTACGGACAAACACAGATCATCGGTGAAGATTTGAACAGGAGGGAACGGAGAGAGCAGAGATGAATCCCAACGTCTTCTCCGTTTTCTTCGCGGGCGCCTTCTTGCGCCTTTTCGCGGTCAATCCGGAAATCCTCGCGGCGTTGTTCCGTCGAATCCCATCTACTCCAAGAGGAGTCCCAGCATCGAAAGGTGGAGATCGGTGAACGGCATTTCGGGCGCGAAGACGCCGTGAACCATGAAGCCATCACTGCTGCAAAAAACACCGCTTCCTGCATCTGAACGCGAGTTGATCGAACGTTCTGGTAACGACCAATCCGCGAGCAGAGTCCGGATTCCGCCGGACGACGGAGACATAAAGCACGTCGCGGAACGGAGACCGGGTAAAGACCGGGAACGCGCCATGCGCGGATACTTATCCCTGCACGTAGGCGACAGCTCAATCGGCGTGTCCCCGATGCCGTCACTGCCGGGCACGTCCTGCGCCACCCCGCTGAACACATCCACACCTGTATAATCGTCCCAGTAGTTGCCCCCGTCCGTATAACCTCTGTCGAAGAAGTTCGAGCCGCGGTCCTCAAACACGTAGGCGTTGGTTACGTTGCCGATGAAATCGTTGCCGTAGACCTTGTTGCTCCAGTTCGCGTACGAGGTGGAAGCATGCAGATCGATCGCCACACCCACGTCGTTGAGCGCAATCGTGTTCCCGGCGACCGTGGCCCTCTGCCCCTTGACCGAGAAACGAACACCCCAGACGTTGCCGATGAAATTGTTCGACACAATAACGTCGTCGTATTCCCCGTCTCCGCCGAAATCAATGGCGGCCCCTGTATTGCGGAGGAAATCGCAGTTCTTGATCGTCCCCCCCGAAGCGGTATCTATGTTGATGCCCCAAACATTGGAGTAGATCAGGCAGTTATCAATCAACCAGGGATTGAGCCAGCCCACCTGGATGGCGGTCCCCGTGTTGTTGTAGAACGTCGAGTTCGCGACGCGGAGGGCGCTGCAGTTCAAGTACGCCTGCAGGGCGATGTTGTTGTCGTGGAAATCGCAATTGGTGACGGTGTTATAGGACGACGCCGTGTCGCCCAAACATAAGCCGTACCAGGTGTTGGAGATAAAAACACACTCGGCGAAGGTGTTGCTCTTTGAGGTCTTGGAGAAGGTGCCAAATGACGTTATGCCACTCACGATCAGGTTGCTGAACAAGCAATTGTCCGCAAATGAAATGTACAACCCGCAGACGCCGTTTTCGATCGTGAGACCGGCGATCGTAGTTCCGTCGGCAGTCAGCAGGAAGTTCGTGCCTATGCCATCGGCGGTCACAATGGTGGTCGCCGGGTCGCTGCCGACGATTTTGACGGATTTCCCCACGATGACCTTCTCGTGGTACGTGCCCGGATTGACCTGGATGGTGTCGTTCGCTATCGCGGCGTCCACCGCAGCCTGGATGGTGCCGTAGTCGTCGGGTACGATAAGGGTTGAGCCATCCGCCGTGGCCAGACACGCGGCGGCACAGACGGCTATCGTTCTGACTAGGTTCTTCATGGCTGTGACTCCTTAACTACTGCGTCTTTTCCCATTACGCCAGGTAACCACATGTCATCGGTTACGCAACCGTCACACTACGTACAGTTTTCTCAAAATCCCTTTGGCCCATGGGAACCCAGGGAATCGTCGTTTGGTGCTTGACCACAAGATATGCATACCCATTCACCTGCACGGACGTCAAACGACGTGAACCGGTTGCATACCAAAGAACACCGAAGCGCATCGCACGCCTGATGCCGTAGGTCCTCTTGCCTGACCCGGCTTGTTGATGAAGCCGTGTCCACCCGTCCCCTCTGAACGATCCGGTGATGGCCGGGGGCTGGACGAACCCGATGCTCAACCCTCCAAAGGCGGGCAGGCCCTCCAAAGGCGGGCAGGCCCTCCAAAGGCGGGCAGGCCCTCCAAAGGCGGGCAGGCCCTCCAAAGGCGGGCAGGCTCACGGATGACACGGAAAAGGAAACCGCAAACAGCGCAAGATGCGCAAAAGGGAACCACGAAAAACACGAAAGACACGAAAAGAAACTTACTTGGACGCCGCGTGGCGGCCCGCGTGATTCCTTCTTGCGCCACTTGCGCCTTTTTGCGGTCAATCCGGAAATCCTCGCGGCTTGTTGCGGCTAAGTTTCCCGCTACGGCACGAGGGCTTCGACGCGGTAGATGCGTTGGGCGTTGGTGCCGGTCGACGCCTCCCATTGCATCTGCGTCTGGCCCCCTGATGGGTGACCCGGTTTCGACGAGGCTCCAGCCGGCCAAGGGGCTGTCTTTTTTCGTGTCGTATTTCGTGGTTTGATCTGAATAGTTACGGCCCAGACCAATTCACCATGAATACCGGTGTACAGGCGCGACTCGACGCGGCCATTTTCCTGGGCCCCTTCGAGCAGAGGCCCCTCCGCCGCATGATCGAGACCGGACCGCCGGCGGTCCTGCTCGACCACGAACTGCGCGGCGCGCACGTGGACGCCATCCTCGTCGACAACCGCGGCGGCGGCTACCAGGCGATCGACCATCTCATCTCCATAGGCCACCGCGCTCTCGCCGTTATCTGCGGTCCGGACGAACAGGGCATCTCGCGCGACCGCCTGATGGGCGTCCACGAAGTGCTGGAATCGTCCGGCCTGCCGAAGTCGGCCCTGCGTGCCATTCCCGGCACGTTTGAACGGGAAAGCGGCTACCGCGCCATGGCCCGGATGATCGAAGGCGGCCCGGACAACATCCCGACAGGTATTTTCTGCCTGAATGATGAAATGGCCGCGGGCGCGATGCAGGCGCTGCACGCGATGACGACGCTCCGCGTCCCCGAGGACATTTCGATCGTCGGCTTCGATGACACGTCATGGGCCACCGCGACGCAGCCGCCACTGACCACGATTCATATTCCTCGCCAGTTCATGGGCCGTCTCGCCGTCCGGCGCGTCATCTCGCGCCTGAACGACACGTCGCACACGGCCACCACGACAATCGCGGCCACCAACCTGGTCCTGCGCGGCTCGCACGCGGTGCCTCCTCGACGATACCGTTCCGTATCGCCTGCGTTCCGCCTTCGCTCGACGCTTCGGCGGATAAACGCTGCGCCTTGCTTGCCCGCCATCGTCCCGCTCCGAGCGGGACGACGGCGGGATCTGCGACGCAATCCGAACCGCGCTGGGTGCGGTACTTTTGCCACAGGCTGCTAAACCAAGGCACGCAATCTGCTCTATATTGAAACCATGAGAGCTACCGTGGGATTACTGGCGCTGGGGACCGCGTTGCTGACGAGTTGCGCGACGGTCGAGAAGGCCTATATCCCCAAGAAAATGGGCAACTTGGAAGACAGCCAGGCCAGTGGCGGCATCCGGATGTCGCTCGTCCCCGACCACTACCAGGCGAAGATCGGCGACCTTCTCACCTTCTCCATTGTTCTAAAAAATGTAAGCACGGAGCCGATCTGGATTCCCAAGGAGCCGGAGTTCCTGCTGACGTGGGTCTACCCGGACGGCAAGCGCGACAACATGATCCGCGACCTGGAAACCAACAAGACCTACACCAGGGCCAACGCGGTCTTGCTGCAGCCTGGCCAGGAAAAGATATACCGCTCGGTGATCACGACCTACTACTTCAACCGCCAGGGCATCACGGAATTCCGAGCCCTCGTGAGTGTGGATAAACCCGCCAGCAGCGACCTCAATCCCTTCTGGAACGGCTACGCCGAGTCGAACGGCTACGGGGTATACCTGAAGGAATAGCGGCGGCAAGCGTTGCACCACCGAGCCGTACAGGGAGACATCCTGCCACATAGCGTGACCTTGGCCGTATTTTGGGGTAGGGCGTGTTCGACGAACGCGCCGCCAGCCCCGAACACAACCGAAAGGCGGCGGGCTCGGCGAGCCCGCCCTACCCGCGCCCGAAGGCCTATCCACATCTCGCGATCACCGAAAGATGATTTCCACGGGCAGCCGCTCCACCAGGACCTGCCCGCCCGCGTTCAATCGCGCAGGCGTGCCGTTCATCACCACACGACGCCACGGCCCGGCCGACGGGGACGCGAAAAGAAGGCCCCCGGCCGGCTTCGCATTCCCCCACACGCGGACGTGGACTTCGTCGCCTCGCTTCTCCATCTCATAGCTGAGCGCCCCGAAGCACGTGGGAAAGCTCCCGAGGACCATCCGCTGCCCGGTCTCGAGCCATGCCGGATCAATCCCTGCGCCGAGTACAAGCGTGTCGCCCTGCTCGTAGACGAAGAGCGACCGCACGGCGTTGATGTATTCCGCCCCAACCCACGTGTGCGGCATGTCGCCGATGTACCCGGAGACGCGCTCGCCGCTGTAGGCGACTTCCGCAAAATGGTTCCAGGCTTCCGGCCTGCGATGCCGGAGCTGGAATCGGAGCAGCGCCAGCGCCTTGTCCTTCTGCCCCATGCGAAGCAGCGCCGGCACGGAGCGCATTTCGTACGGCGTAAACCGGTAGGTGGCGCCCGGCTCCAAACGGCTCCGCAGGTCCTGGTCAAATACTTCAAAGGTGTGCGCAAGTCGCGCTTTCGGCAGGGCATCGAGTTGATCACAGTAAACGAGAGCGCCCGCCGTGGACGTCGGATCGATGTCCCCCAGTTCGGCACAGCCGGGTATGAAGTCGATGCCTTTCGTTCTGCACACAAGATCGATGGATTCGTACACGCACCGCTTGAAATCCGCGTATTCCTGGTCGATCCAGGCCAGCAGGTCGGTGCGGTCGAGCGCGACGGCGAGGGCCCGGGCATCTTCCCAGCCCTTGAGCGCCCAGAAATCGTCCCAGTAGGAGTGCTTCCGGTCGTAGCCCTCGTGACTCGTCGATTCGGGAAGCAGTCCGTAGAAGACCTTCTTGTCCGGCCCGCCGTCGCGGAATTCGGCGGTCAGGCGTTTCGCCCGGAGGCCTTCCATGAATTGCAGCGACTTGACGACCGCCGGGAACATTTTATCGAGGAATGCGCGGTCACCCGTAAACCGATAGTACTGAGCGATGACCCAGATAAACTCGCCCTGGCTGTCGTACTCGATGAGGCCGTTTTTCTTCTCCTCCCACAACGGGTCCTCGGCCTTGGTGTCGATGATGGGCGGAACTTCGCCGCTCTCGAGTTGGAAGCCGGCAAACCATTCGATGAATTCCCGCGCCTCGTCCCGGAGACCCGCTTCAAGGAGAGCATTGGCCGCAATCGACCCGTCACGCATCCACGACTTGTCGTAGGATCGCGATCCCGGCTGCAACGCGGGCCCGTCCCGCGTTACGAGGTTGTAGGCGATGTTCGCTTTGAATGCGTTGACCAGGTCCGGATCAGGTACGCGGATTTCGACACGGTTCACCAGGCCCGCCCATGTCGCGATCGTCTCGGCCAGTTTCTGATCATAGACGGTTTGAACTGTCGATGCGTCCAGGTCCGGCCGCCCGTCGTGCAGCGGCAGCACGACGAAGTAGTCGACCGACTCCCGCGGCCTGAGGTCGAAATCGTATTCGATCGCGCCCGAGGCAAACCCGAGCGGGTCTTCCCTCATGCTTCTGTGGCCGAACGGGAGCCATCGGCCCAGCCGGCGACGCGTCGCGCCGACGCCCGGCTTGGCATTGTCGTCATACACCCGAAAATCATCCGCGGGCCTGGCAAGGTATATCCGGTCCCTGCCATTGACGGAAACAACGCCTTGCGCGTACGCGATATTCGTGATCGGAGAAAAACCTCCGCCGCCCTGCCACGGCGGATAGACCTGGTAAGGCTGGACCAGCAGCCGCAGATGCCCGGACACGCGCCGATCGCGTTCGTTCGTGATCGAATACCGCGCGTAGGCCACCGAGACTCCCGGCGCGCCGTGCGCAAACAGCTGCACGTCCATCGTGACACCCTCGCAATCCCAGGACACCGACGGGATGGGCAGGCAGTGGCGCTCGAGCGACTGCGTAACCCTCGCCTCGTTGCGCGTGAACAGCGCGCCGTTCACGTAGACAACAGGCAGGATGGAAAACCCGCGCTTGTGCGGCTCGATGGTGCCGTCCTCGCATAACAGCGCCTCGTTGTCATCCCCCGGCACACCCGCGAGGGTCCAGAAGGCCTGTTCGTCCGACAGCCAGCGCGGGCAGCGGCCGTTCGATTCGGGAACCTCGGCGGCGGCGCCCGGCGGCAGCGTCTTGAGCGCAAGCTCGTCGATGCACACCTGCCCCCTGCCCTTGCCACCCGTGACCGCGAACTCGATCGTCTGGATCGTGTCCAGTTTCGCTGAAGACCCGGGTCCCCACGCCCACGTGATATCCTTCTTCCGGATCGCGATGCGCTTCCACGCACCGACGGAACCGAAGGCGTACCACTTCCTCATGAACGTGTTGCCCTCGGCATCAATGAGCTTGAATTCGAAGCTGTTGTCGGGCGCCGTTCGCTTGACGAAAAAACTGAATTCAAAATCCTCGGGGAGCGCGAGAGGAATGGACTTCGACGCCAGCATGTAGGCCTGGGTGTCGCCGAAGTCGTAGTTGAGACCGAGAGCCTTGCCCTTGACGCCCGGAACAGAAGTCAGGGTTATGGACGTGCCCGGCGCGAAGCCGGTCTGCCACGATTCCACCGCCTCGAAGTCTTCAACCCGTTCCGCATGCCGCGCATCGCGGCCATCGGCCCATGCAGGCGACGTCACGAGAACCACGCACAACAAGGCCGCCGCGTTCCGTCGGACAACCGCTGCCAAACCTCGATGATCTTGAACCGGCATCGTGTAGGACTCCTCATTACTCTGATCCTGATCTTGTCTCTCCCTCGGGCAAGGCGCGAGCGAAAGTTGTCGTTCATGTTTACGTAACCCTTGCTCCTGACCTCCATCGAGCAAGTGAACGAACAATGCCAAGGCCACGCCGGAGGGGCAACTTCCCTTGGCCGCCGCAGAGCCTTGTCGAAGGCGGCACGTTGCCCCATCTCCGGGCGCCCCTTGAGACCGCCGGCGCCGTCGACGCGATTCTGCGCGGCTGCGACACCATGCGCCGCGCACCCCCTAACAGACGGATCGACGATCGTCGATCCGTCTGTTAGGGGGTGGCGGTGGGAGGCCCACGAAGAAAGGGCGCATGTCACTTCCGTAGGGGTTTGTCCGGTTGACCATTCAATCGAGGGAACCACGAAATACCCAGCGCGGCACAGCCTGCCTGTGCGGTCAGAACCCGATGACCCGCCATCCGCGCGGCTCGATCGTGATGCGACCCTTGCGGACCGTTTCACCCTTGTTCCACAGGTCGTGGCCCGCGCCGTCGAGCGTGTACGTTGCCGGATGCTCGCTCGCGTTGAGCAGGACGAGAATTTCTTCCTGCGCATAGGAGCGCGTAAAAGCGAGCAGGCGCTCGCTCCCGGTGGAATGCCACTGGATCGTCCCGCGCCGGAGCGCGGGATGGACGGTGCGCATCGCGATGGCGCGCTTGCAGAAATGGAACAGCGCGCGGTCCGGTTTCCGCGCACGCGACTTGCAGGGCCCGGTGATCGTGCTGGCCTCGGGCTCGTACTTCACGTCGTCCCACAACATCGGCTGCCGGTCGCACGAATCGTTTGCGCCCCACATCCCGACCTCGGTCCCGTAGTACAGCATCGGCGCGCCGAGGTAGGCCATCTGGAACACGATCATCTGCCGGAGCGCCGTGAAGGCGCGGGGCCCGGGTTTGGTGGTGACCAGGTCCCGGTTATGGTTCACGCGCGAGGAGTTGAAGTAGTCTTCGAACGTAGTGATCGGCAGCGCGTGGTTTTCGAGCATCGTGGTCACGCGGCCGACGTCGTGGGAATCGAGCAGGTTCTGCACGACGTAGTTGATGTCTTTCGGATAGGCCTTCAGCAACGCGTCCAATTTCTCCTTGAAGTCCGTCGCGGAAATCGGCGACCCGCCGGGCGAGAAGAAACTGACCGTGGGATACAGCCACATATAGTTCATCACGGCGTCGAACTCGTCGCCGCGCAGGTAGTCGTCGGCCCGGGCTACGATTTCCGCAGTGAGGTACGCTTCGGGATTCAGCTTCTTCACGTGCGCCCGCCACTTGCGCCAGAATCCGTGCGGCACGCAGAACGCCACGTCGAGACGCCAGCCGTCGATGCCACCGGCGAGCATCCACCGGTCGGTGATGTTGAAGATGTACTCGCGGACCGGCCGCGCGAGGTCGTCCTTCCCGCGCGCGAATTCGGGCAGCATCGTGTGCCCGAACCAGCCGTCGCAGTCGAACGTCCCGTCCTTGTTCCACTTTTTCACCATGTACCAATCCCGGTACCGCGATGTTCTGCCGTGCGCGCGCAGGTCCTGGAACGCGAAGAACCCGCGGCCCGTGTGATTGAACACGCCGTCGATGATCACGCGCATGCCGTGGCGGTGGATGTCGGCGACGAGATCGATGAAATACCGGTCCGCCTGGGTCCAGATCCACGTTGCGGGGTTCTCGGTCTCCTTCGCGCGCGCGATCGCGCGCAGGTCGCCGTCGCGGTCCGGGCCGAACGTGGGATCGATGTGGTGCAGCGACGCCGCATCGTACTTGTGGAGCGATGGCGCCATGAAGACCGGGGTGAGGTAGATCGCGTTGACGCCGAGGTCGCACAGGTAGCCGAGTTTTTCCCGCACGCCCGCGAGGTCGCCGCCGAAACGGCGGTAGTAGACGGACTTGAAGAAATCGCCGAGCGCGCGCTCCCACGGCTCCTGCCGGTACCAGTCCTGGCCCCACGGGCTCGTTTTCCAGCCCTTGATCTTCCGTTCCGTGATGGTCGACAGCGGCGGGTCATTCCGCCGGCTCCCGTTACGGAACCGCTCCGGGAAAATCTGGTACCAGACCGCGTCACGCGCCCAGTCGGGAACGTGGACAGGAAATGATGGGCTAGGCTTCATGGCAATGAGACCATACGTACACCGACTGGGGCTTGAAAGTTTGGAGAGAGTTTGGGCCTGTTTGCTTCCGGATGTAGCGTTCGCCTACCCGGCTCCCGTTGGGAAGCGAACAGGTGCGACCCCGTTTCGGTTTCCCCGCGGAAGCGGGGTAAACCGACGCTACATCGGCAGCCAACCGCGCCACGCCCCAAGATTGCCTTTACTTGCCGCATCCAGTCCTCCTGTATAGACTTCGATCCTTCTGCAACCTTTGCCATCAGGAGGCCCATCATGAATGCTCAAAACAACGACGCGCCACCCCCGCTGCCGTGGAAAGCCCGGCAACCGATGAGCGGCCTTGTCGGCGCGTCCTTCGGTTTCATGTTCGTCCTGTTCCTGCTGATCGCCGCCCCGATGTTCATCTGGTTCTTCTGCCGGATCGAACCCGGCGCCGGGCAGCTCGCGATCCTCATTCGCAAGACCGGGACCGACCTCCCTCCCGGCCAGATCCTCGCGCTGACGCCGGGCCAGAAGGGCATCCAGACGAATGTCCTGACGGAAGGCCGCTACTTCTACAATCCGTACACGTGGGACTGGCGCATCGCGCGCATCACGGACATCCCCGCCGGCAAGCTCGGCGTCGTGACGCGCCTGTTCGGCAAGGACCTTCCACCCGGCGAGATCGTCGCGCCGGACGGGTTCAAGGGCATCGTCGACGAGGTGCTCAGCCCCGGCAAATACCGCATCAATCCCTATGCCTACGGCGTGGAATTGTTCGATGCGATTTCAATCCGCCCCGGCAGTGTCGGCGTCGTCACGTCGCTGATTGGGACGGATGTGTTGAACGGCGGCGTTCCCGCCGAAATCGCCAATGGATTTCTCGTCTCGAACGGCATGAAGGGCGTCGTCGCCAACGTGCTTGATCCCGGCACGTATTACCTGAACCCCTACCGCTACAGCGTCGCCGAGGTCACCCTCCAGAGCCAGCGCTTCGAAATGAGCGGTGACGACGCGATCAGTTTTCTCACGATGGACGGGTTCAACGTGCACGTCGAAGGCACGCTGGAATTCGCGATCATCCGCGACAAGGCCGCGTGGATCACCCACCGCGTGGGCGACATGGATGACATTCTAAGGAAGGTCATTCTCCCGCGCGCGCGGGGATTCAGCCGCATCGAGGGCAGTAAGCACCCCGCCATCAATTTCATCGTCGGCGAGACGCGGCAGCAATTCCAGAATGACCTCCAGCAGCACCTGCGCGACAAGTGCGTGGACTGGGGTGTGGCGATCCGGTCCGTGCTGATTCGCAACATCCAACCGCCGGATGAAATCGCGAGCATCATCCGCGAACGCGAAGTCGCGGTGCAGAACGCGCTGAAGTTCGACCAGCAGATCGAGCAGGCCAAGTCGCAGGCGGAACTGACCAAGCAGGAAATGCTCGCGCAACAGAGCAAGGAAAAGGTCGAGGCCGATACCGCGCGCATCCGCGCGGTCATCCAGGCCCAGCAGGGCCAGTCCGTGCAGATCACCGCGGCCAATCGGGAGCTCGAGGTCGCGAAACTGCAACGGGACGCCGCGTCCTTCCAGGCGCAGGCGATCCTGTCGAAAGCCACGGCGGACCGGGACGTCATCAAGGTCAACAACGAGGCCGAGGCGTCCGTGCTGTCCGACCAGGTCAAGGCCTTCGGTACGGGCATGAACCTGTCGCGCTACGTCTTCTACCAGAAACTCGGGCCGAGGATTACGTCGATCCTGAGCAGCGACGACCCGAATGGACTCGGAGGCATTTTCACGCCGTTTGTTCCGGGCGCGAAGGAGGTCAAATAATGAACAGGTCATTCATCAGCTCGATTCTGTTTGTGGTCGGGTTTGTCCTCCTCGTCTGGCTGTCCTGGCAATGGCTGTTCTGCCGGTTTTACGTCGGCCCGGACCAGATGGCTGTCATCACGGCAAAGACCGGCGACGAGTTGCCGCCGGACCAGATCCTCGGCAAGACGGGCCAGAAGGGCATCCAGGAGGTCGTCCTCGGAGAAGGTCGTCATTTTCTGAATCCGGTCATCTACGACCGCGATATCCTGCCGCTGGTGACCATACCGCCCGGCAAGGTGGGCATCGTCACGGCCAAGGTCGGGAATAACCTGCCCAAGGGGGAATTCATCGCGACCCCCGGGGAGAAAGGTATCTGGCGCGGTGTCCTGGGCCCCGGCAAGTACCGCATGAACCCCCACGGCTACCTCATCGAGATCGTCGACGCGATCAGCATCCCCATTGGCTACGTGGGCGTGGTGACCGGGTTATCCGGCGATCAGGCGCCCGAGGGCCAATTCGCCGAGCCGCACCAGAAAGGCGTACGCAGGATCATCCTGCAACCCGGCCTCTACTACGTGAACCCGAAGGAACTGAAGGTCGACATCCTGGAGATCGGCGTCAACCAGGTCTCGCTCCTCGGGAAAACCGGCGGCGAGGTCATCACCAAGCGCCAGATCGCATCGCAAAACGTCGCGATGGACGAGCTCCAGAAGTCCGTCCTGCAGGAACAGAAGGACAAGCGACGCGACTACCTGATGGAGCGCGCGGCCGCGGCCGGCGAGCGCGCCATGGCCCCGAGCTATGAACCGTCCAGCGGCGACTACCAGGGCAGCAACGTGCCCAAGCCCGCCGCACCCCCGATCGGGACCATGCAGAATTCGCAGGCGACGCTGAGCCTGTTCGAGTTCGTCGAGTTCCCGTCCCGCGACGGGTTCAACATCAGCCTCGACATGACCGTTGAGTTCGAGCTGCTTCCGGACAACATCGCGTGGATTTACCGCAGCTACGGGGACCTCCCTGCCGTGGTCGACAAAATCATCATGCCGCAGATCCTCTCCGTTTCGCGCCTCAAGGGCTCCGCCTACCGCGCGAAGGATTTCATCGTCGGCGAGGGCCGCGAGAAGTTCCAGACGGAGATGAAGGAGGAACTGGCGCGCATCCTGGCCGAGAAGAAGATCGTCATCCACAACGCGCTGATCCGGCACGTGAACGTGCCGATGCAGATCCTGGACCCGATCCAACAGGCCAGTATCGCGGTCGAGCAGGACCTGACCAACAAGGAGAAGCAGAACACGGCGAAGAAGCAGGCCCAGCTCAACACCGAGATCTCGCTGATCGACCAGAACCGCGAGAAGGTGGCGCAGGAAACCGAGAAGCTGCGCGCCGAGATCAACGCCGACAAGGAGAAGCAGGTCGCGCAGATCGCAGCCGAGGCGCAGAAACAGGTGGCTGAGATCGGCAAGCAGACCGCCGACGTCCTCGCGCAGAAGACGCGTGTCCTCGGCGAAACACAGGCGCAGGTCACCAAGATGGTCGAAGGCGAGAAAGCCAACGGCTTCGAGCTGAAGGCCCGGGCCTTCGGCGACCCGACCGCCTACGCGCTCTGGGAATTCGCCGGCAACCTCAACAAGGATGTGAAGGTTAACATCCTCCACGCCGGGCCGGGAACATTCTGGACCGACATGGAGAGGGCTAACCTCGGCCAGCTCGGCACGGGCGCGGTGCTGCAGCACACGCCGCAATAGTGTAGCCGCGGCTCTGCGAGCCGCGTCGGAAGGTCGAGAACCCTGTGCACGCATCGCAGATGCGTCTGCTACACCTTGGAGATTTCCAATGGTTGAAAAATGGGATCAAAACATTTCCAACGATTCAGAACGTCCCATTTTCTTGCGTTCGAAGCGAACATTACCGAGAGGGTGATGCGCGATGATCGATTTCGCGGCGGAATCCATGGAGTGCGGCAGCCCGCCGAAGGCCATGCGCATCAACCTAAGCCGTAACGATGCAGACGGATTGGCCACGGAGAGGCACGAAAAGGCACAAGAAGAAGTCGTGGATCAATAATCAGGCGCGCCGGTTTTGGATTGCTGATCGGTGAATATCTTTCTCGATGGGGGCGCTGCGCAATCTTCTTTTCTTGTGCTTCTTGCGCGCCTCGCCAAAGGCCCGCCTCCGAGGCCGGAACGAAGGCGGGTGCGTCTTCGTGGCTATTGCAACGGCATGGATACGCCTTAGGTTGATTCCATGGCCTGTGGCGGGCCGCTTTGTTTCGGCCCGTCTTGGCGGGCAGCCCTGCGTCAAGGCGCAGGGAAGAAAGGCGGTGCCCCACCTCCGCCAAGGCTACGGCGCCGGGTCGATCCTGCAGCAGGCGAAGTCAGCGGTGGAGCGTAGGAGCGTGGGAGCGTAGGAGTGTAAGCGACACGCTCCCCACGCTCCCCACGCTCCCCACGCTCTCACGCTTCCCACGCTCCCCACGCTCTCACGCTCCCCACGCTCTCACGCTTCCCACGCTCCCCACGCTCTCACGCTTCCCACGCTCTCACGCTCCCCACGCTCTTCCCGACGCTCCACGGGAAATATCAGGGTACCGGTGCAGGCGCGTTTGTCGCCGCGGGCGCTGCATTGGTCGACGGCGGCGCGGGGCGCGAGGTCATCGGGCCCAGGATCAACCGCGTGAAGTCCCTGTAGGTCAATGTCAACACGAGGCCGATCAGGAGGATCGCAAACGCGTTCCATAGCAGGTTGACCACCTTCGGCCCGACCGGGCGCTTTGTCAGGGCTTCCCACAGCGCAAACGTGATGTGCCCGCCGTCGAGCACCGGCAGCGGCAGGAGATTGAAGACGGCCAGGTTCACGTTGACGAAGATTGTGAACGAGATCGCGAGGATCAGGCTGTTCTGCACGGTCAGCCAGAACATGTAGAGGATCATCAGCGGCCCGCCCACGGCCTCGGACGCTCTCTTCGCCTTGTTCGGCGTCACAAGGGCGCGAAGAAAACGGAAGATCGGCAGCGTGTATTCCCGGACCTGCTTCGCGGGTGAAGGATGCACGACGGCATGGTTGTCCACGTACAGCGTGTTGAACTGGATGCCGATCAGCGCGCGCTGGACCTTTTCGTCGTACGCGGGGCGGACGGTCACGTGGACGAGTTCCGTGCCGCGCTGGACGGCGGCCGGCACGTCGCGGTCGCGCGCCTGCGCGACGAGGGCAATGAGGTGCTCGCGGCTGAATAGTTTTTCGCCGTTGAACTCCACGATGAGGTCACCGCGCTGGATGCCCGCCTTCTGGGCGCTGGAGCCGGGAATGACCGCTGCGACCGCGGAGTAGTTCATCCAGCCGACACCCGGTATCATGTGGATGCCGAAGTCGCTCTTTTTCGTGTCGAGGGTGACGGTGCGCACCGCGTCGGCCGACTTGACCTCGACCACGACCTGGCTGCTCAGGGCTGCGGTGAAGACGATGTCGTCCCAGTTCCGTACGGACCGGCCGTTCATGGAGAGGATTTCGTCGCCGATGCGGAGGCCCTGCGCGTAGGAGACACTGCTGGTCTCGACGGAACCGATGATGGTGTTCACCTCGTGCGGCGAGGAGGGCTTGCCGTAGAGGTACACGACCACCGCCAGCAGGTAGGCCATGATGATGTTGCCGATCGGGCCGGCGACGGAGACGAGGATTTTCTTCCACGGCGTCACACCAGGCAGGGCCCGACCGTCTTTCGAGGCCTCATCATTTGGATTCCCGCCGCTGGGGTCCATCTGCGGCAGCGCGACGTACCCGCCGAACGGCAGCCAGCAGATCTTGTAGGTCACCCCGTTGATCGTGCGCTTCCAGATGGCGGGCCCGAACCCGATGGCAAACACGTCGACAACGAGCCCGAGGCGGCGGGCGACGAGGAAATGGCCCAGTTCGTGGATGAAAATCGTCGCCCCGAACAGGAGCAACACAACGATCAACGTATAGAGTGTCATCATCTGGAGATGGGGAGTGGACAGGTCAGCCGGTCATGAAAAGAAGAGCATAGACATAAAGGACGGGGGCAGCAAACAACAAACTGTCGAGCACGTCGAGGATGCCCCCCATGCCGAGCAGCATCGTGCCGGAATCCTTGACGCCCGCGGCGCGTTTCAGCAGCGATTCGATCAGGTCGCCGGCGATGCCGGTCACGGCGAGAATGAAGCCGGCGATGAGCGCGTCATGCGTATGCATGATGACTTCCCCCATCCTGCCCTGTCGCGCGAGGAGATAGAGGTAGCTGGCGAGCATGCCGCAGGCGACGCCTCCGATGCAGCCCTCCCAGGTCTTGTTGGGTGAAATGCGCGGGATGAATTTGTGGCGGCCGATCCCGCAGCCGGTGAAGTACGCGCCGATGTCGGTGCACTTCACGACCACGACGAGGAACAGGATGAGGAACCGGCCCTCCTGGTCGCCCCACGCGGTCAGGAGTTTCACGATGAAGGTGAAGAAGAACGCCACGTACATGACCCCGAGCAGCGTGCCGGCCATCGTCTGCCAGGGATGCACGTCGTCCCGGTGAGAAACCTGGCGCAGCAAGATGGCCGCCGTCGCACCGAACAGCAGCACGGTGTCCGCATCCGCACCGAGCGCGGGCAGGTAGGACATGGCGAGCCACGTTCCGCCCACGAGGGCGAGTCCGCTGATCAGGCCCACGATCTTGAAATGCGGTATCCGGCGCGCGTCGAGGAACGAGTAGAATTCGACGAGCGACAGGCCGCAGAGGAGCAGCAGAACGACCAGCGTGGCCGGGGCCGGCAGGAAGAAAACGCAGAGAAGGAAGGCGATGCTGAGAAGGACACCGGTCTGGAGCCTGTGTTTCAGCATCGGCGGCCTGCGGTTACTTGATGTCTCCGAAACGGCGGTGCCGTTGCTGGTAGGCCTGGATGGCCTTCATGAATTCGGCTTCCCGGAAGTCGGGCCACGGAACATCCGTGACATAGATTTCCGCGTACGAGAGCTGCCATAGAAGGAAGTTGCTGATCCGCATTTCGCCGCTGGTCCGGATCATCATATCCGGATCCGGCACATCCGGGGCATAAAGATACTCCGAAAGGGTCTTGTCGTTAATCTTCTTCGGGTCCAGGTCGCCCTGCTTGACCTTTTCGGCGATCGTGCGGACCGCATCGGTGAGTTCCGCGCGTCCGCCGTAGCTCAAGGCGAGGATGAGGGTCGCGGTTGTGTGGTGTTTGGTCGCCTCGATGACACGCAATAATTCCTTCTGGACGTCACGCGGCAGGTCCTTCGTGCGGCCGATGGTCCGGAGGCGGACCCCGTTCTTGTGGAGTTCCTCCTCTTCCTTCCGGAGGAATCGTTTCAGGAGGCCCATGAGGCCGGCGATTTCGGCGGGAGGCCGGACCCAGTTCTCGCTGCTGAAGGCGTACAGGGTGAGGTATTTCACGCCGGCGTCGCGGCACGCGCGAAGGACCGCACGAACGGATTCGGCACCGGCCTCGTGGCCCTTGATGCGGGGCAGGCCGCGCTGCGTGGCCCACCGCCCGTTCCCGTCCATGATGATCGCCACGTGCTCGGGTATGGATGGGCCTTTGCTCATCGTGCTGTCGTTCTCGTCGTCGTTCTCGTCCTCGGTCCTCTGGTCAAAGCCTAGTCGAGAACGACTGCGATTGTCGATCAGCGCGCAACAACCGCGTCGGCTTCCCGGTCGAGCCGCAGCGTGCTTTCGCGGCGCGGGCCGACGGACAGGATGGAGACGGGCACGCCGGTGATCTCGGCGAGCCGCCGCACATAGCGCTGGGCTCCGGCCGGCAACTCGGAAAATCGCGTCGCTTCCCTGGTCGAAGCATTCCATCCCGGGAAATCCTCGTATACGGGCTTGCAGCGTTCCAACGTCCGGACGTTCGCCGGAACCGTGTGCAACGTCTTCCCGGCACACTCGTACGCGGTGCAGATCCGGATCGTGTCGATGCCATCCAGCACGTCCAGCTTCGTGACCGCCCACGCATCGATGCCGTTGATCATGACCGAATACTTTGCGACGACCGCGTCGAACCACCCGCACCGCCGTGGGCGACCGGTCGTCGCGCCGAACTCGTGCCCGGTTTCGCGCAACTGCGCGCCGGTTGCATCGTTCAATTCCGTGGGGAACGGCCCCTCGCCTACGCGCGTGGAATAGGCTTTCACGACGCCGATCACATGGCTGATCCGGTTCGGCGCCACCCCGCTGCCGGTGCATGCGCCGCCCGACGTCGCGCTGGAGGAGGTGACAAACGGGTAGGTGCCGTAGTCGATGTCGAGCATCGTGCCCTGGGCGCCTTCGAAGAGAACGGCTTCACCGCGCGCGATCGCCTGGTTGAGCGGTGCGACCGCGTCGCCGATGTAAGGCGCGAGGTGCTCGCCGGCCTTCTCGTAGTCGGCAAGGACCGCATTCACGTCGATCGCCGGAGCGCCAAGTGCCTGGAGGATCTTGTTATTCGTGGCGACGTGCGATTTCACCATCTCGGCGAACGACGGATCGAGCAGGTCGCCCATGCGCAAGCCGACGCGGGCCGCCTTGTCGCCGTAGCACGGGCCGATGCCGCGCTTGGTGGTCCCGATCCGCTCGCCATTGACGGGTTTCCGCTCGCGGTATTCGTCAATGGACCGGTGGTACGGCAGAACCATGTGAGCGCGGTCGCTGATGTAGAACCGGCCCGCCACGTCGATGCCGCGTTCCTCGAGGCCGCGCAATTCGTCGACAAGTGCGACCGGGTCGACGACCACGCCGTTCCCGATGACACACATCTTGCCCGCGTGCAGGATCCCGGAAGGGATGAGGTGCAGGACGTACTTGTCCTTGCCAATCTCCACGGTGTGGCCGGCATTGTTACCGCCTTGGTAGCGCACGACCCAGTCGACCTCCTCGGTCAGGACATCGATGATCTTGCCTTTGCCTTCATCACCCCACTGGGCGCCGATCAGAACTGTGTTAGCCATCGCAAAGTCTCACTTACGCAACATATTTGACTACAACATGTAATAGAAGAACAGCCATCCAGGCAAAGGGCCGGGAAGAACGGATCGAAAGACTAGGAAAACGGACAGACAGGGTCAACCGCAAATCGGTTCCGGTGCCAGATCAGTTTGTGCGGACTTCGTCATGCCATCCCCGGGTAGGGCGCGGCGTCCCTGCCGCGCCGCCGTCTCCACCCACATCCCGGCGGTCCGGGACGAACCGCCCTACCATCCTTGGGTAGGGCGCGGCGCATGCCGCGCCGTAGTTCCGCGTCCGAGGCGGGACGAAGGCGGGTCCCTGCCGCGCCGCCGTCTCCACCCACATCCCGGCGGTCCGGGACCCGCCTTCGCTCGGAAGCTACGGCGAGGCACGCGGTCCGCCCTACCGATGGGAGACGATGGTTCAAACTGACGTGGCCTCAGGATCTGGGTTTGGCCGAGAGCACCATCTTGTCGACGAATATGGTGTCGCCTGGACTGGGGTTGTCGAGAAAGAGACCTACTGTCACAATGTTCGAAAGGTTCAGGACCTCGCCGCTGGGTTTCCGGGAGAACACGGACAGGTCGATCCAGATCGTATTTTCGCCGGGCTTGAGTTCGACCGTCGTCTGGGCCCGATCCTCGTACGGAGGATACTTTCTATCGTCCGCCCGGATCCAGAGCAAGCGGCTGTTCTCACCCTTCAAGTAGACGTCGAGCGCGAGGCGGCGGTAGCCACGCCAATCCATCTGGCCGTCGGACAGGAAGATACTCGGATAGGCGGCGCCTGCCTCGGCGATCATTTTGAGCGAATAGAGGCCGTGTGTGGCATGCTCACGCACCTGTGTGACCTTGCAGCCCTCGGGGACCCATCGCCCAAGTTCCGTCGCGCGCTCAAACGAATCGACCAAGGGAAAGGCGCGGGTCGCGCGGTACCGGTCGGACGCGATGAGCACGAGCGGAAGGAGGGCGATCAGGAACAACACGGTGGCGACCACGCCGAGGCACCGCTTCAAGGTGGAAGACGCCGACCGGACGCCGACATAGACCGCGACCACGGAGACGCAGCCCGCAGCGCCCAGCATAAGGTCATCCCACGCGGCGGTCCGACCGACGTAGGGCTGTATGATTTCGACCGCGGCGGCGAGCCCGACGGCCATGGCCGTGACCACGCCGGCCTTGGTGACATGATTGCCTTTCCGGGGCCACCAGGCGAGAAGCGCTGCGGAGATGGCGGCAAAGAGCGGAAAATGACAGAAATTCTGCCCGTAGGAGTCGAGGCGGTTGCCGAAGTCGGTCAACTTCAGGCCGGGGATAAAGAAGAGGCTCAGCAGGACAGCCACGAAAAAGGCGATACAAAGACGGCTGATGGCGCCAACCGGCGGTCTTTCTATTGTCGTGTCGGACATGCCTGTTCACCAAGCCACAGCAAACCGGTATGATATACGGTGAATAGGTCATTGCAATTTGAAACCCCCTACCCATGGGATCCGAAACTTCAAGAAACCTCACGGGCGAATCTAGTTCAGGCCGGCATGTTTTTCTTGTACAAAGGCGTTGTTGACAAGCCGTAACCGTGAAACGGAGCATCTATGAATAAGACAAGAATCGTCATCATGGTAACGCTGTGTACGGCCCTTGGTGCTGCCTTTCCAGCAGCCGGCCAACTCAAGATCAATGAAGTCTACTACAACGTCAGTCCTCAGGGCGGGAACCAGTTTGTCGAACTCTACAACACGGCCGGCACCAACGTTTATCTCGACGGGATGATCCTGACGGACGAGGCGGGCTCTGGAATCGAAGGCGTCTACAAATTCCCTGGCTCTCCCGGACAGACCAACTTCCCCGTCACCCCTGGCCAATTTGTTTTCATCGCGGTGGACGCAACAAATGCGACCGTATCTGCGGACTGGGAATGCTACGCGGGGAGTACCGACATGGATAATCCGTCGGTATCGAATCTGACACTGGTATCCGGCACCAACGATTTTAGCCTTTTTTCATCGGGCGACAACGTCATTCTCGCTGACGGGACCGACACCACGGCGCCCATCGATCCCTCGACGATTGTCGACGGCATGAACTATCTCGGAGGTGACGGTGAAATTGCCCCCCTGTCCGATTCGGTCACGACTGACACGGACCCGAACGCTGCCGCGTCCCCGGGAAATTCGCTGACACGCTGTCCCGACGGGAATGACACGGATATTTCCTCCGCCAACGATTTCGGCGCGCGCGCCATCTCACCCGGCCTGCCCAATGGCTGTATCGGTCCCGGGATATTTGTCAGCGACGCCACCGTCATGGAAGGAGGGACCGGCACGACCGTTGATGCCTCGTTCGCCATCACCCTTTCCGCCACCAACGACACCGAGGTCACCGTGAACTACATGACCTCCAATGGAACCGCAATCGCAGGCTCGGACTACACGGCCGTGGCCAATACGCTGATGACGTTTTCGCCCGGTGTAACTTCGCAGACCGTCACCGTTACGGTGATCGGTGATGACGCCGATGAATCGGATGAGACCTTCTACGTCATCCTCATGACACCCACGAATGCCTCCCTTTCCGACGCACAGGGCCTTGGGACGATCACGGATGACGACACGCCGCTTGCATTCCTCTGGATTCGGGAGGGCGGCGGCATGATTACGGCCATGTGGGCGTCTGTTTCAAGCTTCGTCTACCTACCCCAGTACATCACGAATCCGACCATGCCGTCATGGAACGATCTCAGCGGGGCCATCACGGCATCCAGCACATCTGCGTCCCTGTCAGACACGGCCGGCGTGCAGCGTGTTTATCGCGTCCTGCAGCTTTATTGAGGTGAGCGGCGTGCCCGACCGGACGCTTATACAACGGTCGCGACGGAGCGCGACCCTCCAAAATTAAGGTTTGGGCCTGAGCTATGGCTCGTATTGTTCCAGAATGACCCGGTATATCCTGCGGGTGCTGGCGGTCGATTGTGGATCCTCGTAAATGAAGTCGCCGCCGAGCGTGGACTGGAAATTGGCCTGTTGGTTGGCTCCGCCGCCATTCACGGCATTGCTCCACGCAAAAACGCCATTGGTCAGCATGAACATGTCCGCGTACTGGACCTGGTAATTCTCACCCCACGCGCCGCGCCAGACGATCATGCCGGCATTGGTATTCATCGTGCCGCTGCTGATGTCGAATTCGCCGAAGAAGAGGTCAATGGGCGCGTTGTTCGTGTCGCCTATTCCATACGGATTGCCTCCTTCGCCCACGACACGCAGGAGCCCTCTGCCATACGTGTTGTAGATCGGCGAGAGATTCCAAAGGATGTATTCCTGCCGTACAGGAATGTTGGTGGCCAAGGCCGTCCATGTAAGTCCACCGTCGCCGGAATACTCGACCCGCACCGTGGCCCCCGTCGGTGTGTTCAACCAGGACCAGATCACGGGCAGTGGATTGTCATTCGTACTCAAAACGGACGGCGTGTTGGCAATGCGGATATCCATGACCTGGCATGTGCTGCCTTTGCTTGCATACTCGGTATTGCCGTAGGCGCCTATGTTCACGCGCGCCCCATTGACCAGAGGCTCATTCGTGAACGCGGAATCGGGATTTCCGTGATCGATACCCCACGAGTCAACGGTGTCCGTGACAAACCCATTCACGCTGTCCTGGAAGCGCCCAGCCACCGACTTGAGATGGAAATCCCCGCCATTCGCATCCTGCAGCAGAGGATTGGTAATATGGCTTCGGAAATCTTTGGCGATCTCGCGCTGTCGATCAATAAGGCTCGTGTACACCCCATCGATGGTTACATTGTTCGTCGCAAAATAGTAGACGTTGTAGTCGACTAAGGCGACATCCAGAATGTTGCTGGCATCCGACAGCGCCACGGAGTTGGGGACGCTCAGGTAGAAGATATTGTTTTGGACGACATTACTGAATGCCTGCACGACCAGTATGCCGTCGGACGAATTGCCTACGAACGTGCAGTTCTCCACGACCGTCGTCCGGCTGTTGTCGAGATCAATGCCGCTGACGTTGCGCCAGAGCCTGAGGTTCCGGTTGGTTACAGCAGAGGTCTTGAAGTTGGCCACACCCGACACATTGCTGTAGAGGAGGAGACGCTCGACCGAGCTGAACCGGTTTGAATCGAAGAACACCCCCCGGTACGCCGAGTGGATGGCCATGTCGCGCAGGGTCACGTGGGACGCCTTCACGTCAAATCCATCGTGCCCCTCCGCCTGCGAGCCGCGCGCGATGACCGTGCCGCCCGCCATCACGTTGGTACTGCCCTGGATCGTCAGGTTGCCCGCGCTGTCCCCGCCGTCGGACCAGATCACGAGCACATCCGACGTCAGCGGATACAGCCCCGTATCGACATAGATGGTGTCCAGCGACTCTACGTCGTAGTTGGTCAACACGGCCTGGATCGAATGAAGCGGATCCTCGCGGGTCAACCCGCTGAATGAGGGCGATCCATTGGTGGTCGTATAAACGTCGCCGACCATCGACGTGTCGTTCACGTAGAAACTCAAAGGCACGTTTCGGAGCGCAAACGGCGAGTCGGTCTGATCGACCACGCTCGTATCGCCGCCCTGGAAGATCCGAAGCAGGGCGCTGAGGCTCGAGGTCTGAAGCGTGCTGTTCCACGTGTAGGCCTTGTTGGTGGCCGACAGGCCCGTGACGATCGTCGTCCACGTGCTGCCCGAGTCGGGCGAGTATTGGATGGTGATCGTGCTGGATGTCGCGAACGAAAACGAGTTCCACTGCAAGGTGACGTTCGTTCCCTTCAGCACGCCGCCATCATTTGCCGTCAACAGGGTGAACCAGCCGTTGGTCAGGCTCTTGCTTGCCTCCGGCGTGCCTCCATGGGCGCCGAGGTTGATGCGTCCCCCGTTCGGCGCCAGTTCGGAACCCACGGCCGTGCCCGGTTTGCCAGCGTCGATCGCAGGAGATTGGACAGCATCGGTGACGAAGCTGCCGTTCAGGAAACGGCCCGTCTTCGATTTGAGATGGAAGTCCAACCCTGCCTCGTCCGCAAACAGCGGTTCGTCCGCCAGACTGTGCGTGTCCAGCAGCGACTCCCGCTGCCAGTAGCCCAGTTTCTCCCACTTGCCGTTGGCATTCCCGATCCAGGCGCCGTTACGGGCCACGAGGTTGTTGTAATCGGAAAGGAGAAATCCGCCCTGGCGGAGGATGCAGAACGCCTCCTGATCCAAACCGTCCGCCACAAGAATGTTGTTCTCCAGCGTGTTAAACGTGGTGCTGTTGATCAGCTGGAACGCCGTCCCCTTGCTCACGATCGTATTGTTCCGCAGCGTAATCTGGTCGCCGAACAGGGACATGGCGATTCCGTTTGTCACGTAGACCACGCAGTTTTCCACGAGAATGTTTGCTCCGGCGATCATCGCGCCGTCACCGAACACTTGGACCTGTCTCAGGATAACGTTTGTGCCCGCCATGCTGATGCCGCCGTTGACCACGCGCACATTCCGGACCATGGAACCATTGCCCCGCACGTTGAGACTGCCATTCGTCAGGACAAGATTGGTGCAGGCGGTTTGTGCGCCAACCAGGGCCACGCCGCCACCAACGATGCGCAGGTCGCGCAGTTCGAAGAAGGAAGCGGCAACAGTGACAATGTTCGAGTCGGTTATGGTCACGCCCTTGCTGATCACGGTACCGCCTGCGGCGTAGTTCGTGCTGCCCTGCAGCACCACGTACTTGTTCGTGGAGCCCTGGTCGCCAAGCCCGATCTCGACCAGGTTGTTCGTCTCAAGAACGTACAGGCCCGTGTCGAGCAGGATCGTGTCCGTACCTTGCACGTCATGCACCTGCAGCAGGTTCGCCAGCGTCAGCATCGGCTCGTCCGGGAACAACCCGAGGTTGGTGTCGCTGCCGACGTTCGCGGTGTACACATCCTCCACCATGGATGTGTCGTTGCAGTAGTAGAAGAACGGACGGTTATGCAAGGCGAAGTGAGAATCCGTCGTATCGGTGATATTCGTAGCCCCCTCCAAGGTCAGCCTCCACCGCGCAAGAGGGCTCGACGGCCACTTCTCGTTCGTGACGGCCTCCTTGAAGGCGCTGTTCCAAAAATAGCTGTTGGAGGAAACCTGAACTGTGGCGATATTGGTCCACGTGAGTCCGTTGTTGAAGGAGTAGTCAAGGATGACGCTATTCGTCGCGTCGATGCCGACGCCACCCCACGCCCACACAAGGTAAACGTAGCCCTCCACGTTTCCCCCGCTGGAAGCCGTGATGGCGAACAGCCACGCATTCGTCCTGCTCTTACTGGCTTCGGTCGTGTTGCCGTACAAACCAATATTCCTCCGGCCACCGTTCGGGGCCGGCTCATTGGTATGGATCATGTCCGGATCCCCCGTATCGATCAGGAGGGATGTCACGGTATCCGTCGTGACATAGTTCGTGCTGACCGGGTCGAAGCGGCCTGACTGGCTCCGCACATGGAAGTCGTCGTTGGCCGGGTCGGCGAACAGAGGATCGACCGAAAGAGAATGGATGTCCTGCGTCGTGCCGCCTTCGGCCGTCAACTGCGGAAGTCCTTCAATAGGGATCCCCGAGACTACGGCATACAGGGCATCGCTGCTCAAGGTATAGCAGTTGTAGTCGCCACTTGCGGAGGAATTGGTCAGAACCAAGAGACACATATTTCCAGCCCCGTGCGCGGACAGGACCGAGTTGCTGATTTGGATATTGGAACTGGTGAGGCGTACCGCGTGACTCGCGTTGGACCAGATCACGGAGGAGAATATCGTATTGCCGCTGTTCTCCGATGCAACCCCCACGCCTTCCACACGCGTCACGACCACTCTCTCCAGCAGATTGCCCCCGCTTAATAAAGTATGGATACCCGCACTGCGGCACGACCTGACAAGCACGTCGGTGACTTTCGAAAGGTCGCACCGATCCATATCGATTCCGATGTCCGCGTGCTCAATGGTGAAGTTGCATAACTCAAACCCCTCGGTGTACTCAAGTCGGAAGGCAGCGACGCCGGCCGGGGCATTTGACGCACTATTGGCCAGCCGCACGATGCTGCCGGCGGCGGCGCGATTGGTGCTGCCGACGATCACAATGCGCGATGTAGCCGAACCGACGTCTCCAGCACCTATGATCACACGGTTCGTATAGATTCCCGTGTCGACGTAGATAATATCCCCTTTCGCCACATCATACCTGTCGAAAACAGCCTGTATGCTGTCCAAGGGCACGCCGTTGCTCAGCCCGCTGTTGAACCGACTTCCGGCGACCGTGGTGTATACATCATCCACCGTGCTAGTGTCGTTGACGTAGTAGTAGATCGGACCGACGCGCAGGACAAAATTGGTATCGATGACGTCGAACAGATTCGTGTTGGATTCGCTGACGACGCGCCATCGCACCATTGGCGATGCCGGGTTGGTGTTGGCCCACTGGTAACCCTGGTCGGAGACGCTCACGTTGGTGGCAATGATACGCCAGGATGAGCCATCGTCGAGGGACACTTCGAGGCGCACCCGGTTGGTTGCCGGCATCCCTCGATAGAGCCAATACAGTTCGACATCGCCCTCCACCGTGCCGCCGTCGTTCAACCGGACGGCCACCAATTCAGGGGTACCGGTCACGCTCGTGCTCAGGCTGGCCCGGCCGGTATTGCCGTACAGCCCCACGTTGTGACGCGAACCGTTTGGCAGGGGTTCTTCCGCGTACGGACTACCGAAACCACCCGCGTCAATCGCCCAGGAGGTGTCTGTGTCCTGGACCAGGTTGGAGCCCTCAAACCTTCCCGCCTGGCTGCGCAGATGAAAATCCCCACCGGCCGGATTCGCCAGGAGAGGGTCCATCATAACGCTGTGCTTATCGGCTGAGAAGGCGTCCTGCCATTTCTTCAAATTAAGAAAGATTAGATTGTTGAGCCAATTCCGAGCGAGACCGTTGGAGGGCGGTTTGTAGAGGAAATTGAAGTCCGAATGAAGGTCTGCACTTTCCACTGCGTACAAGTAGGACGAGGGGGTGGCCGAATGGAGAATCGAGTTGCTCAGGTACAGCGTTGCTCCGCTGACTTGCACCGCCCCACGCGCGTTCGACCACAACACGCCGTTCTCAAAGGTCAGGTCGCTGTTCCCGTCGACAACCAGCCCGTATCCACCGTTGTTCCAGGCCGTGCAGTGGCGGGCCGTTATCGATGGAATGACGCTTATGCTGAACCCGTCATTCGCATTGCTGTAGCACTCGACCCAGTCCAAGCGGCAGTTCCTTGAATCACTGACCTGCACGCCGACGGCGGCGCCCTTGATCTTGATATGGTCGACTTCCACATAACGCGTTTGATGTAGCAATAGCCCGACCCCGCTCGCGGAGTTGGCACGGTCAATGACGGTTCCACCGAACTGGTCATTGGTGCTCCCGTGTATCGTAATGGGCGCCGTCGGCGCCCCACGGTTAGCCACGGTCAGCACCATTCCCGTTTCCGGCTGATCGATGACGTACTGCCCCGTGTCAATACGTATGGTATCGCCCCCACTGACATAATATTTCGTAAAAGCCACAGAGGGATCAAGCAATGGATCACTTGGAGACAATCCTGAATTGTCCGGATGCCCAAGAGCCGTGCAGAAGATATCGCCATTGGTGTTCAAGTCATTGACGTAGATATCGAGCACCTCGCATTTGATCACGAAAACGCCGTCGACCTCGTCGCTCACATTGGTATACGCTTGGCTTGTGATCTTCCATTTGGCCAGGGATGTGAGAGGGAATGAACAAGGCTGCCATGTGCACGATTTCGCGGAAACCGGAATATTACTGGCCAACGGATCGTACTCAATTCCCCCGTCGACAGACACGGCAAGACGGACGAGCGACGTGCCCGGCATATTGCCATACTCCCACCGGAGGTCTCCCGTATCGCTGACAACACCGCCATCGTTGAGTGAAAGGACGAGGAGCCAGGGGTTGGTCTGGCTCAGGCTGGCCTCGGTGGTGTTGCCATAGGCGCCAATGTTGAGAATGCCGCCGTTCGGCGCGGGTTCGTTGGTAAGTGTGACCGACGGATCTCCAAGGTCGATCATCGGAGAAAACACCGTGTCGGTGGCATAGCCGACCCCGGGCACGAATCGCCCGGTGCCGCTCTGCAGGTGGAAATCGCCGTTACCCTCGTCCGCGAACAAGGGCTGATGGGACAGACTGTTGGCGTCCTGCCCCTCGAAGGTCGTCCATTCGATGAGGGCCGGATACACTTCATTACCGCCCTGCCCCATCTGCCTTTCCCCCACCAAGGCCCCGGACTCCCTGACGATGTTGTTATAGTCGCAATTCGTGAGAACGGCAAACTCCGAGAGTCTGAATATGCGCCCACCCGACCCGCTGGCATTGAATGCGCTGTTACGGAAGGTCGACTGGCCGCCTTCGAGAACCACCGTGCCCGGATTGTCCCAGATCACCCCGCTCTCCCAACGCACGCTGGACCTGTCATTCAGGAACCCGTTGGACAGGCTGTTCCGAGCGATGCTGTGGCTGATCAGGATATCGCTTGATCCCTGCGACACGCGGAAACCGAGCCGATTGTCCTCCGCGCGCACCGAATCGACCACGCATTCGATCGAGCCATCGATGGCGACGCCCACGCCCGCATTGATGACCCGGAAGTTCCTGATTTCCACGCTGCGGGTGCCGAGGAGGTTGAAGGCCGGCACAGGGAGCCCCTGGCCGTCCACAATGGATCCGCCCGCGACGACATTGGTGCTGCCGACGATGACTACGCGCGCCGGGTAGAGCACGCCGCCGATTTCTATAAGCTCGTTGGTTCCTTTGCCGCCATCCTGGTCGCCGACAACAATGGAGTTGGTCAGCGGATAGATACCCGTATCCACGAAAACAACGTCCCGCGGCTGGAGCCTGTTGGTGGACAGAATCAGTTGGATATTGCGCACAGGCGATGTCGGATACAACCCGGAGTTCAGATCATTGCCGACGGCGTTCGAGCAATAGACGTCGCCAACCGTGGAGTCGTCATTGACGTAGTACGGTATCGTACCGCCGGTGCGGAGCACAAAGGTGGCATCGTTCGTGTCGCATACGCCGGTGTCCTCCTGGTCGATGATGCGCCATCGCGCCGTGGCCGAGCGTGGGTAGTTGGTACTATTCCAGACATAGATGTTCGACGAGGCGGGATGGTTGGTGAAGATGTTGGTCCACGTCGCCCCGTTATCGGTCGAATAGTCGGCATACACGAGATGCCCGGTAGCAACCCATCCCGCGAAGAACCGCAGTTGGACATTCGTGCCGGATACGTCACCGCCGTCGTTCAGACTGATGATCGAAAGCCACCCGTTGGTAGGTGTTTTGCTCGCCTGCCAGGTGCCGCCGTACAGGTCAATGTTCACACGCCCGCCATTCGGTTCGGGTTCGGCGGTAGAATCCGTGTCAGGACTGCCGCTGTCGATCAGCAGCGAGGAAATGGAGTCGGTCACCACCGCATTGACAAACGGATCATACCGTCCGCCCCTGCTCACCAAGTGGTAGTCGCCGAGCGTGGGGTTTACAAACTGCGGATCAAAGGTCAGTGTGTTCAAGTCGTTCCTGGTATTCTCGACCCACGCGGCAACGGTCTCATGACGGGAGGTGCCGCCGAGGAATCCACCGGGTGTGACAATTGCGCCGGCGAATGCGCCGTTCTCAAGCACGATGTTGTTGTAGTCCGACGTGGCCTTTCCCTGCACTTTGAATACGAACGCAAACGCATCCTCGCGGAAGCTTCCGAGGATCGAGTTCTTCACCTCGAGGCTGCCGCTTTCCATCACCGCCCCCTGCTTGTTCGACCAAAGAAGGCCGTTCTGCCAGAATGTATTGGCCAACGCCCCGATCGAAATCAGTCCCCGGTTGTCGCAACCGATGGCGGAGCAGTTCCTGAACTCGACGGGATTGGCCTGCGAGACTTTCAGTCCATCCACGCATCGCTCGGCGCGGACGCATTGCAGAAACCCATAATTGGAACGATCGACCAGGACACCGACCTTGGCGTCCCGAACCGTCAAATCCAGCAGGTTCATGCAGTTGGCCTCGCTCAGGACAATGCCATCATGGCTCTTCAGGCTGATCATTTTCAACACGCTGCCGCCGAACATCTGGTTTGTGCTTCCCTGGATGGTCACTCGACCGGATGACGTATCGGTCCGAAGTCCTGCATCAAACGGGGTGATGGTAATGGAATCGCCGAGCATGTACGTCCCCGTATCGACGAAAACAGTATCGCCGGGCTCGATGTCCCAGATATTGAGGACGGTCTGGATCGAATCGATGGGCAGTTCCGGGCTGAACCCAAGATTCGTGGACGAGCCGGCCACCTGCGTGTAGACGTCGCCCAGCGTCGACTGATCGTTAACATAGAATGCCAGCGGGGTGTTTCTCAGCGCAAACAACCCGTCGCTGCAGTCGCTGATATTCGTATCAACCTCGCTTGTGATCTGCCACAAGGCCCTGACGCTGGACGTATGGTACAGCGAATTCCAGACGTAGGATCGATTCGTCGCCGGAACATTGGTCGCAATGGGCTGCCAGGTCGCGCCGGCGTCCGCCGAATACGCAAGCCTCACCGGGTGACCCGTAGCGACCCCACCCGCGACCCAGTACAACAGCACATTCGCCCCCTCCGCCCGCCCGCCGTCGTTGAAGTTTACCACGGTCAGCGACGGAGAAGTCGACGAGCGGCTTGCTTCGAACGTATTTCCGTACAAGCCGATGTTCATGCGCGCGCCATTCGGACTTGTTTCGTTCGTAAACACCGATGCCGGATCCGCCGCGTCGATCAGCAAGGAGGTGTTGGTATCCGTCACCACAAAGTTTGTGCTCGTCACCACATACCTGCCTGCGGGACTGCGGAGATGGAAGTCACCGGCCGATGGATCCTGGAAACCCGGGTTGTGCGTCAGGCTGTGGACATCCTGCGTCGTGTCCCTCGCCCATCTGGATACGGTCTCATAGATGATCGGATCCGGGTTCTCGGAACGAAAAGCAGCCAGCGCTCCCTGTTGGAGGTAAACGTCGTTGTAGTCTCCGACCACGTTTCCGCCCGAAATATGGTAGGCATAGCCGTTCGTCCCGAACACGGCGATCACGCTGTTCGATACGGTGATGGACGATCCCGATAAGCGAATGCCGTAGGGGTTGTTGGACCACAGGACGCCGTTCAACCACTGCAAACCACTTGAAGAAGAAGCCAGCACGCCCTCGCCTTGCGACTCCCGGGCCACGCAATGCCTCATTGTGACGCCCGCCGTGTTCACGATCTCGAACCCGCGCGAGACGGTCCTGGCATGGATCCAGTCCAGCGAAGATTCATGCGACCTGAACAGGCGCACCGCGGTTGACGCATTGCTGATGACGAGGTTCCGGAGCGCGAGGCCGATCACCGTGTCCAAATCGAGGGCGTAGGCCGCGCCTCCTCCGTCAATGACGGTGCCCCCTGCCGCCATGTCGGTGCTTCCCTGGATCGTGACCTGCGCAGTCGTGACCGCTCCGGCGGAATCGAGTTGCCCGATCGTCGTGGCGCCCTGGCTGCTGTAGACACCCGTATCCATGAAGACCGTGTCGCCGGATTCAAGGTCATAGGCGTTCAAGACAAGAGCCAGGGTTGGCAGGGGAGCTGAGGCCGTGAGCCCGAGGTTGGTGGCGCTGCCGACCGCCGTACAATACATGTCGCCATTTGTGGATGAGTCGTTCACATAGAAATCAACCGGTGAGTTCCGCACGGCAAAGGTCATGTCCGACTGGTCGGTCACACTGGTCGACGTCTGGCTCGTGACCCGCCAGAGCGCAAGCACCGTCGTCGTGAACGACGTGGCATCCCACGCATACGAACCCGAGCCGGCGGGGATATTCGATGCAACGACCTGCCACGTGCTTCCCGCATCCGGTGAAGCCTCGATGCGAACGAGGTCAGAGGTCGCCGCACCGCGAGCAATCCAGAAAAGCACCGTATTCGTCCCGTCGGCCTGCCCACCGTCATTCAGCGACACGACGGTCAGCACGGGGTTCGTGGGCGTCTTGCTCGCCTCGGGACTATCGCCGTAGAGCCCGATGTTAATCCGGTTCCCGTTCGGCGTCGGCTCGTTGGAGAACGGCGCGGCAGGATCCCCCGTGTCGACCAGCGGAGAGGTCGTGAGGTCGTTGGTAAAACCCCGGGCCCACGAAACATAGCGCCCGGCCTCGCTTCGCAGATGAAAGTCTCCTGAACCCGGATCAGCGAGATCAGGCCACTGACTCAAGCTGTGACGATCCAGTCCTGTGTCGCGAGACCATCGAGAGAGCGAGTTATATACGATGACTTCGGGTACCGCGTCCAAGTAAGCCACCATCGCCCCGTTGGCCGCGTAAACATTGTTATAGTCGGCTCGAAAACCGGCCGCGGAAACATAGATGCAGAACCGTCCGGAACCAAACGCCGCCACGATGGAATTCGAAATGGCTGCCGATCCCCCGATGACCACGACGCCCTGCGCGTTTGACCACAGAACGCCGCTTTGCCAGACGACGCCTTGGGAACTCATCGAAAGCAAGCCGTTCGTTTGCATGCCTGCCGCGACGCAGCGTTCCATCCGGATGTTCGCGGAGTTGTCCACGTGGAACCCGGTTCCGCCGTTCCGCACGCGTACATTCTGCAGGACGACGTTCGTCGAGCGCTCGATATGAATGCCCGTCGCACTCCCCGCGTTGGTGGCAAGATCCAACGAGATATTGCGTAGTTCAATGCCGACGTTTTCATAGATCAGGATGCCCGCGTGGTCGAAGACCGTACCGCCTGCGGCGGCATTGGTGCTTCCGACAAAGACGACCCGGTCAGAGCCATCGCCTCCGTCAACCTCTTTCAGAACGAATTCGCCGTTGTTCGTGTACGTTCCGGTGTCAATGTAAACGATATCCCCAGCCTCCAGATCGCAGGTGTCCAGAATCTCTTGCAGGGAACCCTTCGGACCGGATGGATCAATGCCCAGGTTTATCGATGACCCCTCGGCCTTTGTGTAGACATCGTTGTTGGTCGACGCGTCGTTAACGTAGAACGTGAACGGCTGGTTGCGGAGGGCGAACGGAACATCGGTTCGGTCATACTCGGTAAGATTGGTCGGATTCATGATGCGCCAGGCTGCGAACGGACTCGACGTGTACGAGGTCGTATCCCACGCGTAGGAGGCGCTCGCGCCAGGAACACTGGTGGCTATGGTGACCCAGTTCGAACTTCCGTTGGGCGAGTACTCCAACTTGACGGGCATGCCCGTGGCATTCCCCCGGGCAACCCAGTAGAGAACCACATTCGTGCCCTCGGCCCTCCCGCCGTCGTTCAACGACACGCAGGTGAAGAAGACGTTGGTGGCCGTCCGGCTGGCTTCACCGGTATCGCCGAAAACGCCCATATTCCTGCGGGAGCCGTTCGGCGCCGTTTCCTCGGCGTACGATGCGTTCGCATCGCCGGCATCAATGAGCACGGAACTGAACAAGTCCGTCACGAACGAGTCGCTGGACGGCTCGTACCTTCCGCCGAGGCTGGCGGGGTGAAAGTCGCGTCCGGCCATGTCGAAGAAACCCGGATCGTGGGTCAGCGAATGGCGGTCCACGCCAAAGTCACGGGAAAGGCGGGATACCTGCTCGATATGCCGGATCGTGAGCGTCTTCGCCTGGCGCGCTGCGTACGCGCCGTTCGAGAGCACGATGTTGTTATAGTCGGATGCCAGCAAGGCCTCCGGACCAAGGCTGTAGGCAACGGATGGCCACCCTTCAGCCCATAGAACGCAATTGGAAATTGATATCTGCCCGGAATCAGCGCGGATGCACACGCCCGATCGACCCACGGTGTACAGGAACGAATCCTCAACAAGGCCATCCGCCGAGGCGGTGCTCCACACGCCGGTACCCAGGAACCCATAGCCTACGCTTTGCCTGATCACGTTCGAAAACGATTCCCGAATCTCGAAAGCCGTTCGTCCGCCTTCCGTGCGCACACCTTCAATCAGGCAATTCGTCGACTGCATGATCAAGATGCCGCGCGAGGCGTTGGTAACGACGAGATTCCGAAGGGCAATGCCCTCCGTGCCCCTGACCTCAATCCCCACATCAGCCCCACCCCGATTCAAGACGGTCCCCCCTGCCGCCGCGTTGGTGCTTCCCTGTATGACGAACAGGTTGGTCGAGGATCCCGCGACACCTTGGCCGATGAGAATTGTCGAATTGCCTTCGTAGACCCCCGTATCCACATAGATGTGGTCACCGGGGCCCACATCGTAGGCAGCCAGGATCTGCTCGATGGTCCGCTTCGGCGTGGATGGCAGTAGTCCGTCGTTAGCGGAACTGCCGACGTCAAACGTATAGACATCCTCCACCGTGCTGTCGTCATTGACATAGTATGACAGCGCATCGTTATTCAGCGCGAAGAGCGAGTCGGTCTCGTCCGCAAGGTTCGTGTCGGACTGGCTGACGATGCGCCAGATGCCGCGCGTACTTGAAATGAACGTCGTGGACGTCCAAGTCACGTAACCTGCGTCGGCCGCGATGTTGGTCGCGATGTTGGTCCACGTCACACCCTCGTCACAGGAATAGTCGATATACACGAGGTCGTCGGTCGCGCTGCCTCCGGGAACCCAGTAGAGCGCGTTCGTGCCGCCAATCGACCCTCCACTGCTGAGCGTCAGCGCCACCAACCAGCCGTTGGTCGGGGTGCGGCTTTCCTGTGCGGTGTTTCCGAACAGGCCCATGTTCATACGGCTTCCGTTCGGTGACGGCTCAACAGAGAAACCCGCCTCAGGATCCGCTGCATCGATCAGCAGCGATGAGACAACATCCGTGACGAGGCCGACGCCCGGCAGCAGCCTGCCCGCCGCACTTTTCAGGTGGTAATCGTCCCCTGCCGCATCCGCGAACAGCGGGTCGTGCGACAGCGAATGGATGTCGTTGCTCCGGATCTGCTGCCACCGCGACAGGTTCTTGTAGATGACACTGCCCACACGGGCTGCATAGACCGTGGCCGAGAGGAAAACGTCGTTGTAGTCGGCGCGGACGACAGCGCTGGACAAGAGATCATACGCATAGGCATTGCCGGCTCCTACTGCGATGACCGTGTTGCTCACGGTCACAGCACCCCCGTTCACCGTGATCGCCGATCCGGCGTTGGACCAGATGATCGAGTTGCCGATCTTGACGTCAGACACGTTTCGCAGCGCAATGCCGGGCCCGAGGTTGTTCGCCACGACCTGCCTGGACAGGTCGATTCGCGAGGACGAATAGACCAGCACGCCGTTGCTCGCGTTGTTCTGGCTGCGCACGGACAGGGCCAAATCCTGTGAATTCGTGATGACGACCCCCGCGTTTCCGCCCCGGAGTACCAGATTGGATACGGAGACCCACCCCGCATTCTCCAGGACCAGGCCATGCGCCCCGGCCGCGGGAGACGACCGATACATGACGACCGCCGAGGCGATACCCGTCGTGCTGCCCGTCACCTGTACCATCGCGTTCAATGAACCGCTGTCCATGCGGTCGACCAGAATGGTGGCCGGGTTCGTGTACGGACCGGAGTCGACAAAGATGCGGTCCCCCGGCTCCACGTCGAACAACCTGAAGACGGTCGCCAGCGCGTCGATCGGCGCATCTGAAGACGCCCGCCAGTTATTGGAGACGCCGGGCGCGGTCGTAAACATGTCGTCATTCGTGACCGCGTTATTGACATAGATCGACAGGTTCGTATTCCGGATCGCAAAGAAATTCGTGGTGCAATCGCCGATGTTGGTGTTTGCAGCATCCGTGATCGACCACAGGCACGCCGGCGAATCGTTCGTGAAGCGCGTGTCCCACCTCAGCGATTCATTGGTCGCGGGGATGCCATTGGTCAGCGCTGTCCAGAGCAGGCCTCCATCCGTCGACACCTCGATGTTGACCGTTCCGGTCGGATCGTAATTCCCGGCGACCCAGTGCAGGATGCTCGTGCCGCGCGCCCATCCGCCCTGGCGATGCGTCGCCGCAAAGAGCCACTGGCTGGTGCGACCCTTGCTGGCTTCCACCGTGTTGCCATGGATCCCCATGTCGACCCGGTTTCCGTTCGGTGCCGGCTCGTTCGTGTAGGCCCATTGCGGGCTGCCGCTGTCGATAAGCGGGGACAGAACAGGGTCGGTGGCGACGTAGCCCAAGCCGGGCACATACCTGCCGGTGGGGGTGTCTGTTTTCGGATGAAAATCGCCAACGTCCGGATCCGCAAACAGCGGATCGGCGCTGATGCTGTGCGTCTCCTGGGTCGTCAGCCCGCTCCAGGACGACAAAACATCGGCGTTGCGACCCATCGACGCGATGAATCCCACGATCGCCGAGTCTTCCGTGTAGAGATCATTGTAGTTTCCGAGGATATTGTTTATCGATGCGGCATAATAGCCGCAGGCGTTTCGGCCCGAGGCCACGACAACGCTGTTGCTGACCAGCACGGATCCGGAGTCCACGCGAATGCCGGCTGTCGCATTCTTCCAGAAGACGCCGTTGTCGAATTTCACGCCTTCCGTTCCCTCGATGTACAGGCCTGCCAGATCATTGCTCGATGCCACCGAGCGGTCGAAAGCGACGAGCGACGCATTGCGAACATGCCAGCCGTACCGGCCGCAGCCCCCCGCATGGGTACGGATAAACGTGACGCCCTCCCCACCGTCCACGCGCACACCCGTTCCGGCGTTCACAAAGGCCATATCCTGGATGTCCAGATAGCCGGCTCCGCTGAGATGCAGGGCATACGCCGTGCTATTGGTGAGCCGACGGTCAAATACGGTCCCTCCGTCTGCGGCATTGGCGCTGCCTCGCATGATCACGTGGTTCGTGGCGTTGCCCATATCCAGCACCGTGACGACCGGGTTGGCATTGAGCATGTAGTTGCCGGTGTCTATGAATATGATATCGCTGGGTTCAATGTCGTGATTGTCGAGCACCGATTGCAGCGTGAGCTTGGGCTTGCCGGGCGAAGTGCCGAGGTTGGTATCGGAACCCGCAGCCGTGGTATATATGTCCCCGGTCAGGTTCGTATCGTTCAGGTAGTAGAAGAACGGTCCGCTCTTGAACGTGGCATCGGTGCCCGTGGCGTCATACACGTTCGTGTCGGACTCAACGACCACGCGCCAGCGCGCGAAGAGCGACGAGCCGAAATTCGTATTGGCCCACGCGTAGGATCCATCGGTTGCCGTCAGGTTGGTCTGCATAACCTGCCAACTGTCGCCCGAATCCGTCGAAAGTTCGATTCGGACCGTGAGATTGCTGAGGTTGCCGCCCGTCCAATATACCGTGTCAGCGGGCGCGGACACGGTGCCGCCGTCATTGCACGTCAGCGCGATCAGCCATGCATTCGTCCGAGTCTTGCTGGCTTCCGACGTATCGCCAAAGGATCCGGCATTCACACGAGCTCCGTGGGGATTGGGCTCATTCGCAAAAAGGTGGGAGGGATCGCCAAAATCGACCAACGGGGAATCCACGGCATCGTTTGTATACGTTTCGGTTGCCCTGTCAAAATGGCCTGCGGAGCTTTTCGGATGGAAATCCCCGATCTCGGGATTGACGAAGAGCGGATCATCGACATAAGCGCTGTGCCACCAGCTGTTCTGGCTTTTCTGCACTTCGACCAGGTTCTGGAACCCGCACCCGATGGTCGTGCTCCAAAGCGCGTTGAAGTCCGCATTCGTCGGAACAATGGGGTCAAACGCATATCCGCCCACGATCACGCTGTTACTGAGGCCGCCGAACGTGTAGTCAAAGAACGAGAAGGCGGTATCGTTGCTCCACGAAAGGCCCAGGTCCCAGACCGTCCCGGCACTGTTGTTGAATTTTGCCAGGCCGTAGGTGTTGTAGAGGGCTTCACACCGGGTGAACCTGCACGTAGGGGATACATCGCCGAAGAATCCCACGACGTTGTTCCGCGCCGTAACCCGGTCAACGTCAATATGGTCGCTGAGGTAAAGCCAGAGGCCGTAGCGGCCGTTCATGATCGTCATGTCCTTCAATTGGACATAATGGGTGGCATAGATCACGAGAGCATCGGCATCTGAATTCTTTCGGTCGAGGATACTCCCGCCCGCGTTGTAGTTGGTGCTGCCCTGGATGATCACGTAGCCATTGCTGGTGCCGGCGTCGTTCTGGTTCAAGGTCACGGTGTAATTGGAGTAAATGCCCGTGTCCACGTAGACGATGCTGCGCGGATTGACCTTCTTGTATTTGAAAAGGTTGGTGATCGTCCGCATCGGGCTGTCAGGCGCAATGCCACTGTTGGTATCCGATCCCGGCACGGAGCAATACACATCAATGGTGGTGTTCGTACTGTCATCGTTGACATAGTACGGCACCAAGGCGCCATTGAGGGAAATGCGGCCGTCGTTGGCGTCGACCACGTTGGTATTCGAGCCACTGCCGACCACGCGCCATCGAATCACGTTGCTGCCCTGGCTTGATGCGTCCCACGTGTACGTGGAGTTGGTCACGGGGATTCCATTGGTGATGACCACCCACGAGGAACCTTCGTTGGTCGTGTACTGGACGTCCACCATGAAGGTGTTCGTCAGGTTCCGGTACGTCCAATGGAAAACGCCGGTGCCCTCAATCAAGCCGCCGTCATTGTACGACAGCGCCATCACGTACTTGCTGGTGGGACTCTGGCTTGCTTCCTCCGTGTTGCCGAACATGCCCGCGTCAAGGCGGGACCCGTTTGGATCGAGTTCGTTGCTGAAGGCCGCCTTCGGATCACCGAAATCAATCAGCACCGAATCCTGTGTGTCGTTGGTCACGTGATGGCCGACGGCCGGATCGAACCGCCCCATCGTGCTCAACGGATGAAAGTCCTGATTGCCGCCATCAAAGAAAAGCGGATCGGCATACGTGCTGTGCCAATAATCGTTCCGCGCCATCTGCAATCCCGCGAGGTTGTTGAAGCCGCCACCCACTTCCACGTCCCAGAAAACATTGTAGTCGCCGGGACATAAGGACGTGCCGGCAAAGGCCACTCCCCCGACAATAACGCTGTTGCTGATACCGCCAAAGGTGCTGTCATAGAATGAAAATGCGGAAGCGTTGCGCCAACTGACGCAACGGTTCCACGAGCTGCCCGCACTGGCATTGAACTTGGCCAGTCCATACGTGTTCGAGAAGGCCACACAACGGGTAAATTTCGTGCCCGGTGACACGTCGCCGCTGAATCCCGTGTCGTTGTTCTGCGCGATGATGCGCTCGAGTTCGATGTTGCCGGCAAGAAAACACCAAATGCCGTACCGTCCGCCTTTCACGGTAAGATCTCGTATCTTCAAATTGCTTACAAAGGAAAGTACGATCACGTCCGCGGCCGCGTTCTGACGGTCGAGCACCGTTCCACCGTGCGCATAGTTGGTGCTGCCCTGAAAGATGATGCTGTTCCCGGGCGCACCCGTGTCCGACGCTGTCACCAGCGTTGTCTGGTTCGAATACGTTCCCGTGTCGATGTACACGACATCCCCGGCCACCAATGCAAAGTTGGTCACAATGTCGCCCAGCGTCGCCATCGGACTCGCCGCATTCGTTCCAGAGTTGGTGGGGTTGCCGACCGCACTGCAATACACGTCGAAGTTGGTGTTCGCGTCGTTGACGTAATAGGTCGTGGAAAATCCTGAAGACGCGATGCCCATCCAGATCGCGACGGATGCAACAAGGCAGACGCGGCAGCGCATGAACATGATGGAAGGGGTCATGGAGACCATAGAACACACGGCCCTTTCAACCTGATGAGCCCTGCCTGCACGTATGATGGATGAAACCAGTGCATTTGTTCAATATACCCTGCGCGAGACCAGAGTTGAGAGTACACTTCGTAGTTTGTCTAACCCCTTTACTTCTCGCGTGGTTCCTGTATTTCGTGGTTTCCTTGATTGAATCGTCACGACTAAGCCCGATCCACTGAACTCTTCCCGCCATTGTCTCTATTTATCTCATCCTATTCACAACCGTAATGCTTGCAAGCAATTAAGATACACGGAGCGTTCCTGCGCGGATACAGACTCGCCCTATTCTCCCGGACCTGTCGGGATGGACAAATCGGACACTGGTGCGGCGCGTTCGCGTCGGAAAAGCAGAAACACCGTCACGATGAGCACCAGAGCCCCGACCGTGTATAGGTACACAGTCGACAGGTGCAGCAACCGGAAAGGCGCATAGACCACGACGGCCAACACGGCCATGCCCGCAAGGACCACACCATCGGTAACAGCGGCGGCTATGAACGGAACCATCACGAGGTCGACAGGCAGCCGGACGCGATCACCTACCCACCAGATCAGGAATGCCGGCACGAGAACCAAGCCCGTGATGGCTGCGGCGAAGAGAACATGATTCCGCGGCCCGTTCACCCAACCGAGAACCAGCCCCAACATCACCAGCAGCAACGCCCCTTTCTGGGCCTTGCGAAGAAGACCGTCCCGGATGTCACCGGAGGGTCCAAAAGGCCAGGTGGGCGGAATCAGCAATTCGTCGCTCACGTTGGCTCGAAATACGCGCAGCAACCACACCAGGTTTGATTTCACGAAGCTGATGTCCCGCTGCATCAATATCCGGTAGTTTTCCGCAAAACAAACCGGAACCGGGACGGGCTCGTACAGTTTCATCGCAACGTACTCCGGATCAGCCCCCGCCTTGAGGTCGCGCTCCTCGTGCCAGAGATGCATCATCAGCGCATCAGGCTCTTCCGCGTCCCTTCGTACCGCGTTGATGCTGGGTACCAGGTACCGGTGCACATTTTCAAGACCGGCGAAGCTCGGGGTCAGGACGCCATAGTCGATCCTGTTTTTCACGGCAAAGGTCAGGGGAACAACCACGCTCATGGCAAGCAGGGCCAGGCTCCACCGCAGGTCGCGCAGGCGGTCGATGGTCACCCACAGCGCGAAAGGCAACACAAGAACCACGGGGAAAAAAGTGGGCCGCGTGAGTTGCACGATCGGCCAGAGCAAAAGCGCCGCGCAGGCCCATGAGATGAGCCGCGTCCGCGTCCACGCGATCGTGCAAGCCACGGCCGTTACGGCCAATTGCGCGTGGAGCAGATCCGTGCCGATGTGGACGCCGTGATTGAACACCGTTGGATAAAGCAGATAGAGAAACGCGCCAAGCAGTCCGACGGTGCGCCGTCCGGAAACAACCCGGGCCAGGTAGCCGATCGACAGCACGGCCGGAACGTGAAAAGGAAGCAGCAGCCACAACACGGCCGAACCGGAATCCGAAAGCAAGCGGGACACCGCAATGCACAGGGGAAGGATGATGCGTTCCCGGTATACGGGGCACGAGAGGTTGATCGCTGAACAAGCCGTCCGCGTTTTGCCGGTACAGCCCCGTGTCCAGGGTGATTTCGTAGAGCGGACCATCCACCGCGCATCGCGTCAGAAAGACATACAGCCAGACGCCATGAATGACGACGGCCATAAGCCCCAGAACAAGCAGCCCTTTGTGGAATCGTCTCTCGTCCAACATGGCATCCGAATGGTCCTGTCCGACCAAAAAGCGCTGTGCGATCGAACCGGAGACCGTTATGAACCGCCCCTCATCCTCCGGTTACCCACTGTTTCAACCACCAGATGATGTCGTATACCGCCGCGCCATCCAATCCATATATCGAGATTTGGCGACGATAGTAAAGAACCATGAGCAAGAGCGTCCACGCCACGAACACCATGGACACGATGGCCCATATTTTGCGCGACCTCGGCGATGGACGGTCCGCATAAAAGCTCGCCAGGGGGAACAGCAGCAGGGGGTAGGTTTCGACAAAAGCGCGGTGTCCGAATCCTCCACCGAAACCCCATTGGCACCACGATGCCACCAGGTAGATATGCACCAGGAAATAAAGAAGACTGGGGATCACCATCGCCCTGACGCGCACGCGAAGCGTGGCGAACCCCGCAACGGCCAGCGACAATATCGGAAACCAAAAGAACAGGCCGCGCTCGAAACTGAACAGGATCTCAAGAACGTGGGGATGCCTGAAATCGAAACCATACTTTCCATAGGAATAGATCACAAAGGCTCCCGTCGCGTAGCGCCAGATCAGGATCTGGGGCACGAAGACCGCCACCGACGCAAGCACCATGATGACAAGGCTCGAGACATGCCGCAAAAGGAAGGCCACCCTCGCGGTCAGCTCCCGCAACGAGGTGACTCCATAGAGGGGGATAAACATCAGCACCATGCTGTTGTTAAGGCGGACCAACAGAATAAGGCCCGCCGTCAGGCCCAGAAGCAGAGCGATTCGTTTGGACTTCGGGTCCGCTATCCATGCCGGAACCAGGAGGAGCAGCACGGCAAAAAGAAAAAAAGAATACGGGTGCGAAATAACCGTCTCACCCGACCCGTAGTTGAAGAGATTCGTCCCGAGGAGCATGGCGGCAAGAGCAAGCGCGCAGGCCGGTCTTGGGAAAAAGGCCTGCAGTTGCCGCCGCATGACGAGCAGTCCCGCCCACAGGTAGAACAGTCCGGATAACCCGGCGCCATGCTGATACCAGAACGAAAAACCGTCAGCCGGCAACGGCGTGCCGAACAAGGCCCACCCTTGAAACATCAGCGCAAGAAGATGAGCGACAAGAAAAAAGGGCAACATCATGACGGCTACGCCGATGTTGAACCGATTCAGGTACCGGCCGGTCTTTTCGTAGCGGTCGATGCCCGTCCAGGACGGGATGGCGCCGTCAAAACTCCGGGCTTCCACTTTTTCAAATCCGGGATCCCCGTAGATCACCAGGGATGGCAGGTACATGTAGTAACCGACCCCATCCGATCGTATCGGCCGGCCGAAATTGCCGCTCGCATACGTGCAGCCGTAGACGGCGAGCAGAAGGAAGAGCGATATCGCAGGGAAATGGTCAAAGACCCAGTCAAGATATCCGTCCCAGCCACCCGTTTCCTTCACAACCGTTCGGGACTCCATGGCTCGAGAACCTACTAGTGTAGTGTCCCATAAATAACTAGACATTCGTTTTCTGCCTGCTTTTCCGGCGTCGGGGCTGCGAGCATCCTGGCTGAATCGCCTCCAGTTTCGTGCGCGCGCGGGCGAGTTTCTCGACGATCTCGCCGACGGTGGC
>JAZDKY010000141.1:0-4434 GCA_043802525.1 bacterium | reverse complement strand
CGTCCCTCCGATCAGCGCCTGCCGCCCGCACACCAGCCCAATCTGTGGGATATCCTTCCCCGCCACAAAGCTCGACCCCAACAACACATTCGTCCCTTCCTGCCCGCTCCCGTTGTCCGCGTACGCCGCCTGCTGGTACGTCCCCATCGCTTCCTGCGCCTGCTCGTACGCCGTGTACACATCCTGACCCATCAGTATCCCGCCGAAGAACGCGTCCGAAAAGCTCACCAGCCCGTGAGCCAGAAAATACGCCGGCTCGTTTGTCCCCGACGACGCGATCACGATTCGTTGGGCTATGCCCGTGTACGTCAGTTCATTCGCCAGCACCTGCGCGTTGCAGAAATCCAGCACCACCGTCACTTCCGTCGTGTACGCGTTCTGGATCGCGTCCAACCAGTCGTCCAACATCGGACCCGTCAACGTCTCGGAACCGTTCATCCGGAAATACCCGTTCGTCCCCGAGTCCCCGCCGTGGTCCACCAGGTACACGAACAGCTTGTTCGCGTTGCCCACCCAGTTGGTGAACGTCGTCTGCGCATTCGCCAGCGTCGCGGTCAGGTCGATGTCATCGGCCGCGCCGTCCCCGTCGATGTCGCGGGACGGGTCCTGGCTCAGGTACTGCACGTTCTCCTTGCCGTAGCCCCGGTAGAGAAGAATGTTGTATGCGTTGTTCGCCAGGTAGTCGGTTGAGGGCCACAACGGATCCTCGCCCCCCTTCGTCCCCGCGATCATCACCGCCTTGCCCGCCTTCGCGATCTCCGCAGGACTGATCACGTTCAGGTACGCCCGCCCGAACCTCGCATCCCCGTCCCACGCCTCCATCACGTCCACGCAGTCCGACGTGGAGCCAGCTTCGTAAAGGACGGACGTGACGCTCAGGGACGTAAGGGACCCGCCGCTGGGGTTCTCCAGTCCGAACCACGTGATGGTGTTGGTCGAGCCGGAAGCGCCCAACGTCACCGTGTTCTCCGCCACCACCGTCTTCCGCGACGGTGTCACCACCAGTTGCGGACACAGCGCCACCGCTCCGTTCGTCGCGGCCGTCACGCGCCCCAGCCGATTCAGCACCAACGCCTCGTCGTTCGTATCAACCATGCCGTCCAGGTTCATGTCCCCGGGCAGGTAGCCCGTGCGGCCTGTCTGCTGCTGCACGATCGTGGCATCGGCGTTCCTGACGCGCCCCTCCCCGTCCGCGTCACCCGCCACCAATCCCCACACGCCGGCTTCCAGTTCCACCGCTCCGTTCGTCCCGCCTTCGTACTGACTCGAGTCCGTCGTGAAGTCGTAGTTGACCAGCGTGTTCGTATAGGCCACCGGCTGCGCCGACATCGCCGAGAGGTGGTTCCGGTGTTTCACCACCACGTAGTACGAGTGGTTTGGCGAACACTCCAGGCGCACGCCTGGCACTCCGTCGTCGGTCAAGAGTACACCGTCTTCGCGCGCGAACACGCTGTACGACGCCACCGCTGCGTACCGATTGGTGTCCAGCAGTTGCACCAGGACCCAATCCACCGCATTGGTCGGAATCGCCGAGGCCAGCCTCGCATCCTCGCAGTACGGCGACAGGCTCGGGATCGACAGCGTCGAACTCATCGCGTTGCTCGCCGCGTCGTACGGCCCTTCGAGCAGCGCGCGCGCCTCCGTGGACATGGTGTACTCGTACGCCCCCATGTCCACGCGCCCATTGAACAACCGCGGATTGCCGTCCAGGTCCGACGCCCCCGTCATCCACGCCTCGTTCCGCCCGGCGTCGATGCACGGCGAGTCGGCGTTCAGTCGCAGGTTCGCCGCCAGATCCACGAACGACGGCGCGTTGGTGATGTTGCCTGCCCCGCCCGGATCGGGGGTGGTGCAGGAATTGGTGAACGCCGTGTCGCCGAAGTAGTTCGCGCCGTCGGGCGCCGTGTTGTAGTACACAATGCAGTTGTTCAGTGTGCCGTCATACGCTCCACCGCCCTCAGAACCCGCCGAGTTGCTCGACAGCGTGCAGTTGTTCAACGTGCCCCAATTCACTCCACCGCCCATCCACCCCGAGTTGCCGGAGAGCGTGCAGTTGTTCAGCATACCGGCACCCGCTCCACCGCCCATCCACCCCGAGTTGCCCGACAGCGTGCAGTTGTTCAACACACCGTTCTGCGCCCCGCCGCCGTAGTCCGCCGAGTTGCCCGCGAGGGTGCAGTTGTTCAATGTGCCGAAATACGCTCCACCGCCCGCAAACGCCGAGTTGCCGGAAAGCGTGCAATTGTTCAACGTACTGTCACACGTCCCACCGCCCAACCACCCCGAGTTGCCGGAGAGATCGCAGTTGTTCAGGATGCCGCCAAACATCCCAGCGCCGAATTGATACGCCGAGTTGCCGGTAATGATACAGTTGGAGAGCACCACATCGGGACTCTCGCAGCACACCCCGCCACCACTCCCATCCGGATACTCCTCATCCTCTCGCGTCGCGCCGTTGGTCAGCGTGAAGCCGATCAGGCTGGCGCCATCGGCCATGTAGACGCACCGCACCGCCGCATCGCCGTCGATCGTCGCCGGATCCCATGCCCCCTTGATCACCGTAGCCCCCGGCCCGTTGACGCTTCGCACCGTCATCGGCTTGTGGATCGCCACGCGGTTGGTCAACAGGTCAGTGACCGCTGGGTACCCCTTTACGCCCCCCGTCTGGTACACCCCGTTGCTGACCCACACCGTACCGCCGACAATGCACACCTCCACCGCCGCCTGGATATCTGTCGCTGCCATCACCCAGTTCGTAAACGGCGCCACATGCCCACCCCCCGGCGCCACGTAGTGCGTCGCGGATTCCATCGACACCACCTGCACCGTCACCGTCGCCGCAACGCTGACCGTGTAGTTCGACGCCTCCAGCACCACGTCATAGACCCCTGCCGTTGCAAACGCGTGCAGGATCAGGCAGTCGTCCGTGGCATAGCCACCGTCTCCGAACGACCACGTGTAGCCTCGCGCCAACCCGCCGATATCCGCTTGGAACTCCAGCGCGTAACCGACCACCACGTTGGTGACTTCCGCCACGATGCTCACCATGAGCGCTCCGGTGACCCCCGATGCCCAGTACTCGTCACTTCCGATATCCACGGCCGCGCCGTTCGTGCGCGGCTCGCCGTCCATGTCCAGCGCCCATGAAACAAAAGCGTTGCTCCCCGCGTTCCGGCAAGGGGAGGTCTCCAGCAAACGGGGATTCAGCAGGCTCGCAATATGGGGCCGGTTCGTGATGTTGCCCGCACCGCCGGGGTCCGGCTCGGTGCAGGAACTGGTGAGCGAACCCCATTCGTAATTCGGCCCGCTGTTCGCTTCGTTGTAGTACACAAGACAGTTGTACGACGCACACCGATTCACCCCGCCACCGGAGGCTGCCGAGTTGCCGGTGAGCGTGCAGTCGTTCAGTGTGCCGTAATACGCGCCACCGCCAGAGACCGCCGCGTTGCCCGAGAGTGTGCAGTTGTTCAGCGTACTGTAGGACGCTGCTCCACCGCCAGAGACCGCCAAGTTGCCCGAGAGCGTGCAGTTGTTCAGCGTCGCCGCGGACGCCCCGCCGCCGTCCTCGCCCGCCGTGTTGTCCGTCAGCGTGCAGTTGTTCAGCGTGCCGCGGTACGTCCCGCCGCCGTCATAGTTCGCCGAGTTGCCGGTAATTATGCAATTGGAAACCACCGGCGACGCGTCCCGACACCACACCCCGCCGCCACTGCATTCCCTGATGAGATCCCCCCCCCATCCCAACGTCGCGCCACTGGTCAGGGTAAATCCGATCAGCGACGCGCCGTTCGTCATGTAGACGCAGCGCACCGCCGCATCGCCGATTGGACCTTGCCCTTCAATCACCGTGACCACCGGCCCATTGACGCTTCGCACGGTGATCGGCTTGTGGATCGCCACCCGGTTGGTCAGAAGATCCGTGACCGCCGGATATCCCGCCACGCCACCCGTGTCGTACACCCCGTCGGTCACCCACACCGTGTCACCGTCCGACGACACATCGATCGCCGCCTGGATGTTCGTCGCCGCCGTCACCCAGTTCGTGAATGGCGCCGCATGGGTGCCTGACAGCGAGACATACCTTTCCTCCGCCCGGACCGTGCCATAGTTTATGATTAGAATAAGAAATATGCGGAAAGCGCGCATCCACCCGCCATGCCCCTCGCCCCCACGCGGCAAGCCATCAACCCCGGTTCCCACAGCCCCATCCCCCCTTCACGCGCTTCGACCGTCTCCGCAAACATCAACACGTCCAAGCCGTATCTATTCAGTTTGCATCGTTACGGCTACGGATTGATGTTCTTGCCGGGGACCGTGTAGTAGAGCGTGTTGGTCCACGTCAGGCTCGGACCCCGCTTCCTCACCACGATAATCGCCTCGCCAGGCTCCACCACGTAGTTCTCCGCCGAGCCCGAGTACGGCACCGAGAACACGAAG
>JAZDKY010000140.1:0-4632 GCA_043802525.1 bacterium | reverse complement strand
AGCGCCATGCGGTACGGCTTGGGCGACGGCGTACTCTGCCAGATCAACGGCACTGTCGCCATCGCCGGCACAACTGTCGTGGTGGACAACCCCGGAACAAAATGGCTCGCCAAAGGGATGAGATTGGCCTGCCTGACGGAGCGCACCACCCCCACCATCAACACCGGCCACACCAACCTTGGCGTTGGCAGCGTCACGGACGGGACCACCTTTGAACTGGCGGCGGCTCTCGCCACTACGGAAATGACCGACAACTATTTCCTCGCCCCCTCGCTGGCGCGCGTCAGCGGCGCGACCACCACCTACGTCCCTCAAGGACTGATGGCGATCTGCGATGACGGGACCAACTGTGCCACCTTCCAGGGATTGGCCCGCGCCTCCTACCCGGAAATCAAGGGTATCCTCGACAACGGCGGCAGCGTCTATCGCAACCCCAGCAAGAACATGGTCGAACTGGCGATGGCCAGGGCCATGATCATCCAGGGCAAGACGCCATCCACCATCATCGGCCATCCCGGAATCATGGTGAAATGGCGCCAGGCGCTCGAAAGTAAGGAGAACTTCCCCACCCAGGGGGTCTCCCAAGAAATGGGCAAGTTGCCGCTGCGGTACGGCGGCAAGTCGATCACCATCATCGAGGACCGCTGGTGTCTGGACCGCGACATCTTCATCGTGAAGACCGGCGACATCGACCGGCTGGTCTGGAAGGAGTTTGCGTGGGACAAGGAAGACGGCGCTGTTCTCCGGCGTGCTGGCGACGGCACTCTCTCGTATTCCGCCGATTACTTCGGCTGGGAGACGCTGGGCTGCCAAGACCCGCGCGGGATGATCCGCGTCGGCTACATCAACAACGATCTCAAAGAGATCCATAGCTGGTAGGAGGCAAGACCCATGAGTTCACCTTCTTATCCCAACCAAGCGAGCCAGTACGCCGGTAATCCGGTGGACCGGCATAACTGCGAGTTCACGGCCGCCAGCGTGGCGACGGTTATCACGGGAGTTATGCTCCCCCATGACTGCCGCCTGGTGGGCGCGGAGTTGCAGTACAACACTCTCGGCACGTCCGGGTATGGGAATACCGTCGTGGCCATTCAGAAAAACGGCACCACGGTCGCCAGTCTGACCACCGGCCGGCTGATGGACCCGGATTGTGTCATCATGTCGAAAGCGGCGGGCAGCGCCGTCGCCTACATCCCCAACGCGGCTGCGGTGGACGTGACCGCGCAGGCCAAGCAGAACATTGGCTACGTGGCGCATTTCGACGGCACCGCAACCTACACGGACGGCACGGAAGGTTGCACGGACGAGATTGTCAACGCCTCCGGGCTGGACATTTCCAGCATGGACCACACGAACGACAAAATCTACCTCGGCTTCAAGCGACGGCCTGATGCTGGCGGTGGGGTGACTTGCTCGTTCTACGTGACCATGCTGACCGGCTCGGAAAATGCCAATGCTTCAGTCATGTCGATGAAATATTGGAACGGGACCGCTTGGGCGTCGGTGGCAACCCTTGTCGACGGCACCATTGCCACCGGCGCGACCTTCGGCGCAAGTGGCTTGGTGACGTTCGATCTGCCCGCCGCTTGGGCGGTGAAGAGCGTCAATAGCTCGGCTGACCTGTACTTTGTCGAAATCGCGGTGGATGCCGCCCTGGATTCCGACACCAAGATCGCCGAAATCTGGGACTACGACTACGTGGACGTTTCAAGCCTGCCGGTCGGCATTGCGACCACCGGTCTGCTGACCATCGGTTTCAAGCGGCCCTTCAAGGCCCTGTACGTGCGGGTCTGCCTACCCAATGGGACAACCAATACCCTCACCGGATGGTACTGGAATGGGACCGCTTGGGCGGCGGCGACCATCACGGACAACACCGCTTCGGGTGGCTGTGGCTTTGCGGTGGCCGGCACGATGACCTTCACCTTGCCGCCCGCGTGGAAACCGCGCGCCATGAGCGGCTTCGCCCCGAATCTGGGGAATATGTACTGGTTGCAGTTGCGACCCGTCACGGCCGCCATGGATTCGGCGACGACCTTGTCGCGCATCAGGATCGATGCGTGCAACGCCACGATCACCGATGAGCGATTCCTGATCGAAACCACCACCACAGACAACGATTGGAAGGGGTCATTCGGTAGCGACGGCCAGCCCGACATGTTGTCCATTGCGATCACGACGGCGAATACCAACGCCACGACCTGCAAGCTGGCGATGGATTTTGTCAGGACTGACACGCAGTAAACCTTCAACGGCCTTGGCGGGTGAGCCAAAATCACCCGCCGCCATCTCACATGCGACGATGCGAACAAAGAAGCCACGGTGATTTTGAAGGGGCGGAAGCGCCCGCTTCCGTAACCCGCGAGATCGCCCGTTACTCGGATCGCCTCTACTGGGTCAGGGACCGCGACGAACAAGGTCTGCCCTGCTGGCACCTGATGTACGATGCCAAGCACTCCTCGCTCTCCTACGGGATCGCCCGCTGGTACGGCGCCCTCGAACCCTTCCCCGAACCTGTCCGGGACACCATTTTGGAAGAACTGATCAACGACCCCCGGAGCCAGACCGGCGGTTGGAATGATGCTTACAAAAAAGGCCAGCGGCGGAAAGCCGCCCGGCTTGCTGAATTTAGGGCTGACCATGACCGCGCCCTCGACGACTACACGCGCGCTGCCGCCCACGAAATCCGTATCCGCGAGGGGAAAGCCATCGGCGGGGTGGGCGCGATGGCAGCCGCCAAGGAGGCGTTGGGCGGATGAGCCTTGCCAACCGAGCCGATATTCGCGCCAGGGCGTACTTCTACCTGAATAGTGCGCCTAACAGCATTTGGACCGATGACGAAGTGAACACCGGGATCGAGATCACTTACGACGCCATGATCGAAGCCATCATGGCGATGGGGGGCGCCGCCCTGCTGGACATGGCCCGCGCTAACCTCACCCTCCCGGCTGACACCGAAATCCTCACTTGGACCACCTTTGGATTGACGCAGCCCCGGCGGGTGTTCAAGATCGAGGATGTGACCGACAGCGACCAGGGCGTCAGGGTTCCGTTTGAACCGCTGGCGGCATCGACCGGCTGGACGCACGGCCAGGATTACGTGGCCCCCTACCGGCTTTCATTTTTCAATACCAGTATTCGGGTTCTCCCCAAGGTGAGTTCCGCCCGGACGCTGCGAGTCTGGTACTTGCCCGAACTCACGGACCTGACGGATGCAACCACGGTTGTGATCCCGGTGGAATACCGGGATTTGCTCGCGCTGGACGCGGCCAAATTGTTGACCGGGCAAACGCGCATGGATTGGTCGGCGGGTCTGGAACAGACCTGGCAGGCGAAGTGGAAGGCGCTGGAAATGGCGGCTATCAATTCCCTGAATGCCGACTCTGACTACATCATGGAGGACTGAGCGATGGCGGAAGAAAGAATGTGCCTTGTTTCCTGGATTGGGAAGTACGGCAAAATCTCGGAAGACGAAAAGAATGACTACACGAAGCGTGGTCAGATGGACCCCCGCGTGTTGTTCGACGCCAAGGAACTGGTTCGGCCGGCCGACATTCGCAAGGGCGAGTTGCCCGAAGTGAACGAGCGGCACGGCGACGCGATCCTTTGGGACCACATCATGGAGGCCCCCTGTCTGGTGATCCTGAGTGGGACCGAACACGAGCGCAAGTTGTTCTGCTTTGACCAACTGCCAACCTTGAAGAAAGATGAATTGGAAAGAAAACTGCAAGAGTGCAAGGGCGGCCTGAAGGCCAAATTGCCGTTGCGGATTGCCGATATTGTGCGGCAGAACGAAGTGTTGAAACGGGTTCTGCTGGTCGAGAAACTGCCGATGCCGAAAGCGGGCCGCGAGGAACAATACGTGACGTGAAGCAAGTTGCCTTCCAACTGGCCGGTATCAACGAATTTCAGACTGAGCAAAAGCCCGGCCAGTGCTTGACGTTGAAAAATGGCCGCGCCGCGCATGGGCGGTGGGGTAAACGCGGCGGCTCGAAACTCTACACGACGATCACGCTGACTTCCGGCACGCAGGAAGGTGCCATTCGCGGCGTCTGGCAGGAAATCGCCGTCACCGCCACGGGGTCAACCAGCATCCCGCACGGCAGTTCAACGGTGGTGTGCGCGCTGATCAAGAAGGTGGGCGTCACCGACCGCTACCACGCTGTCATTTCAGAGGATGGCGCGCCCTTCACGGAAGTTGTGGGCACCGTGGGGGTGGTGGGGGGCGTGTCCATGCCGCTCTACTGCAACGCGCCGGATGGCAATAACTACCTCTTCCCGATTGCCCCCCACGGATGCGTCTGGCTCAACGACCGGAATATCCCGAAGATTCTCTCGCCGATCTACAGCGACGGGGTGAACGCCGTCACCGACTGGCCGGTCCTGGCCGAAGGCTGGTACGTGGTGATCTGTGATCTTTCGCTGCCGGCCCACACCGCCGTTCCGGCGGGCTACGTTAGTTATTCGACAGCCCCGGCCGCCAAGGTCGGTTGCTACCACGCCGGCCATGTGGTGATCGCCAACGGTGGAACGAGTGAGGGGCGGAACTACATCGTCACCAGCGACACCAATTTCCCCTCCTACTGGATGGGGCTACGGCTCTGGCAGGTGCCCATTCCCGAATTGAGCGGC
>JAZDKY010000139.1:0-26220 GCA_043802525.1 bacterium | reverse complement strand
GTGATGCAACGCGGTGTCGTACCGCGCTGCAAACGTGGCAGCCCCGTTTGGATGCGGCCCAGCCGCATCCCTCACGGCCGCGGAGCGGCGGATTGTTCGCGCTTCGCGAATAATCCGGCCTAGTCCAAGCGCTTTTTTACTGAAGACCCCCGCGGCCTTGTGCCGCGGGTGAATCAGTTTGGCGGCTGCAGACCGACGCCAGTCATCCCGCTGCTTGCGGCCGGCGCGTGGACACGCCGGCCGCAAGCAGTGGGAAATCGAGTAAGAAACGTACCCCCAGCCGCCAAACGGCTTCATCCGCCAGACAAGCTGGCGGGGGTCTCAAAACTCGAAAACGCGCTTGTTTTGGACTAGCCCGCATTGATTCCGTTCGTGATGTGACGCAGACTAGCCGCGGTTATTTTATGGTGCCCGAACTCTACGACTACCAACCCGTCCCGCGCGCTTCGCGCGCGGCGCTCTGGCTTGAGTGGGTCGTGCTTTTCGCAGTTGTTCCGGTCATCTACGTGACCCTTCTCGAGTCCGAGCGAGTCGCGAAATATCCGTTTCTCGGGCTGGCCTTCATTTACGCCGGCGCGATCTGGCTGCGCGTGCATCCGAAGCGAACGGCGCCGGCAAGAAGGACATGGAAGCCGTTCCTGATCTGTTTCGCCGCGACGGTTCCACTGGCGGCCGGGCTCGTGGCCATGATCGACCCCAATCTTTTCTTCGGATTCCCGCGGCATGCGCCCCGCATGTACGCCGTGTACATGGTGCTCTATCCGTTCCTCTCCGTCTGGCCGCAAGAGTTCCTCTACCGCCGTTTCTATTTCTGGCGCTACGCGGCGATTTTTCCGTCGGAGCGGGAGCGGATCTGGAGCAGCGCGCTCGCGTTCTGCCTGCTGCATGCGATCTACCACAACTGGATCGCGGTCGTGTTGTCGCTGGGGGGCGGCTGGTTCTTCGCGCGCGAATACGCGCGGACGGGGAGTCTGCTTGTGGTCTGGGCGGAACACAGCCTGCTGGGGCAGTATCTGTTCACGATCGGATTGGGGCGGTTCTTCTACAGGCCGCTGTGACCGGCGTCGCCCTGCGTGCGACGGCTACAGGGGAATCTGTAGCCGCGCGACGAAGGCGCGCGCCCGGCTATCCCCGAATCATCGCCAGCACCTCGTCCCGATGCTGCTCCATCATCGCCTTCGTCTTGGCCTCAAGGTTGAGGCGGATGAGCGGCTCGGTGTTGGACGCGCGGACGTTGAACCACCAGTCATCGAACTCGACGGAAAGTCCGTCGAGTTCGATCATCTTGCCGTCGCCGAATTTCCCGCGGAGTTGGGCAAAAACGTTTTTCGGATTTTCAACCTCGGAATTGATCTCGCCGCTGGCGAAGTAGCGCTGGATCGGCCGGATCAGTTCGGAAAGCGGCTGGTCGGACCCGCTGACCAGGTTCGCGACGTAGAGGGTCGCGAGGGACGAGCTTTCCGTGAAGCAGTTCTCGCGGAAGTAGTAGTGCCCGGACAGTTCGCCCGCAAAGGTCGCATGGGCCTCACGCATCTGCTGCTTGATAAAGGCGTGGCCGACACGGGACATCATCGGGCGGCCGCCGTTCTCCTCGATGATCTCCTTGACCGCCCAGCTGCTGCGCAGGTCGTAGAAGATCGCCGCGCCCTTCTCCCGCTTCAGGACCATTTCCGCGATCAGCGCGGTGATGATGTCCATCGGGATGATCTGCCCCTTTTCATCCATGAAGCCGCAGCGATCCGCGTCGCCGTCAAAATAGATCGCCATGTCGTACCGGCCGCTTTTCACCTTGTGCTGCAGCGCCTCCCACGACTCCGGGAGCAGGGGATTCGCCTCATGGTTCGGAAATGTGCCGTCGAGCGTGTCGAAGAGGGGATCGATCTCCAGGTTCTTCAGGTCGCGCAGGACCGCGCCCTCGGTGATGCCCATGCCGTTCGCATAGTCGATCGCGATCCGGAGCGGGCGCCGGACGTCCGCGAACGTGCGGATGTGCGCCACGTAGTCCGCGACAATGTCGTGCTTGCTGACCGTGCCGGGCTTCGCGGCCGGGGGCGCGAACGACCCGTCGTTCACGATGCGCTCGATGTCCTTGATGCCGGTCGCGCCGCTGATAGGAATCGCCTGCTCGCGGCAGATCTTGAAGCCGTTCCATTCGCCGGGGTTGTGCGACGCGGTGATCATCACGCCCGCGTCCGCGCCAAGCTTGCCGTTTGCGAAATAGGACATCGGCGTGGAGCAAAGCCCGAGGTCGATCACGTCCGCGCCCTGCTCGTTCAGGCCCTTCGCCAGCGCCTTGAACAGAGGCTCGGAATGCGGCCGCATGTCGCGCCCGACCACGACCTTCCGGCACTTCACGAACGTCGCGAATGCGCGCCCGATCTTGTACGCAAGGTCCTCGGTCAGGTCCTTGCCGTAGATGCCGCGGATGTCGTACGCCTTGAAGATGCTGCCCATGAACGCTCTCCCCGTAGTGTTTGAAGCCGTGAAATGTAGTCAGAACCCGCGCGTGGCTTCAAGGCGGATTTCCAACCACGGATTCACACGGATGAACACGGATTTGCAGGGATTGGTCATCCGTGCAAATCCGTGTCCATCCGTTTTTAATTCCAAATTCGACTTCTTGCTTCCTCTGCGTTATGGAAACGCGGTCCATGGCTGATAAGACAAAGTGGCATCCGTGGTTCCTGACTGCGCTCACGCTGCTGCTCCTCCTTCCGGGCAACAACGTCATTCCTTTGATCGACCGCGACGAACCGCGGTTCGCGCAGGCGACGCGGGAGATGATGGAGCGGAACGACTGGGTCATCCCGACGTTCAACGGCGAGGATCGGTTCGACAAGCCCGTCCTGACCTACTGGCTGATGCGCGGCGCCTACGCGATCTTTGGCGTGAACGAATTCGGCGCCCGTTTTCATTCCGTCGCATCCGCCGTCTTGCTCGTCCTCGCGATCTACTTCATGGGCCGCCGCTGGTTTTCCGCGCGCGCGGCCTTCTGGGCCGCGCTCGGCATGGCGACGTGTCTCCAGATGCTGATCCACGGCCGCAGCTCCGTCGCGGACATGCCGATGGTGCTTTTCGTCACCCTCGCGCAATGGGCGCTGTGGGAACTGGTAGGGCGCGCTGGCCCAGCGCGCCATGGCCCGCTGAGCCAGCGGGCCCTACCTTGGATTCTGCTCCTTTACGTGTCCCTCGGCCTCGGTTTCCTCGCGAAAGGGCCCATCGCGATCATCGTGCCCGCGCTGACCTTGCTCCTGTACCGTTTTGCGTTTGCCCGCCAACCGCTCCCGTGGTCGCGGCTGAAGCTGCACCTTGGCATTCCGCTCATGCTGCTCATTGTCGGCGCGTGGGGCATCCCCGCGCTGGCCCAGACGCAGGGCCGGTTCTGGCAAGTTGGCATCGGCGAGCACGTGGTCGAGCGCGGGACCAAGGCGTTCAACAAGCGGCTGTTCCTTCCGATCTACTACCCACTCACGTTTTTCCTGAGCCTGTTCCCCTGGTGTGTATTCGTTCGCACGGGATACCGGACCGTGCGTCAGAACGGGTCGCCGCTGAATGCATTCCTGATGTCGTGGTTCGTCGCGCCGTACATCGTCTTCATGCTCTACGCGACGCAACTTCCGCACTATGTCATGCCCGCATTCCCCGCGTTTTTCCTCCTGCTCGGGCAGGCCGCGCCGATGCTGGAGAAACGTCGAAAGTTGATCGCCGCATGGGCGGTCGTCATGATCCTGTTGATCCCGGCGCTGGGCCTGTACCTGCGGCCGCGCACGCCAGCGATCCAGTTCCTTCCTTTGTACAAGGAAATGCCCGCCCGCGCGGAATTCGCCTGCTGGAAATTCCGCGAACCCAGCCTCGTGTTCTACAGCAACCGGCGGTGGAAGATTCTCAAGACGGCGGAGGACGCCCAGGCGTTTCTTGACCGGTCCGGTCCTCGGCTGCTGGTCGCCCCGGAAACCGACACGGCGGGTCTGGTTCTTTCCTCCAATATCGAATCCCGTACGGTCTCCGGCATCAATGTGGCGAAAAGCCAATGGGTGACGGTGCGGGCGCTCTATCGTCGTTGATCCCAAGAAGAGAACCGTTGCGGTTGGTTTGAACTGCCGGACTTCGGTTGTTCCGTTTCCGCGCGGCGAATCCAAACGCGAGGCCGAACCAGATCCCGATCCCTGCGCCGGCGAGGATGTCGGTGACGTAGTGGTCGTGCATGTAGAAACGCGACCACGGGACACCGAGGGAGAGGACCAGGACCGGGATGCCGATTTCAGGGACGGCAACCGCCAGCGCGGTTGATGTCCCGAGCGAGGTCGCGGAATGGGCGGAGGCGAAGCTCTGGTACTTGTGGTTGAAACTGGGTCCGTAGAAGCCATCGGCCACGCCCGCGCTCGGACGCGGGCGGCCGGTCAGCGTACGAATGGCCGTCGCTGTGGCGCCGGCAAACGTTGCGGCGAGCAGGCACGCCGCGGCGGCGTTCTGGAGCCTACGGTTTCGTTTCCACCGACCCACCAGCCACAAGCCGCCGACCACCGCCAGCGTCCCGGTCTGGAAATCGCCGAACGCGCTGAACCGTCGCGCAACGCTGCGGAGGATAGCGGTCCTGTTTTCCATGAGTCGGTCGCTCCACGCGACATCGTGATGTATCGTAAGTGCGCCGCAGGCGGCGAGGGCGACCGGGATCAGGAGGAAAAGAATCCGATGCCGGTGCATTGTCAGGACGGTAGTCCGGAGCCATTCTCTCAGCGCGTGCATGGCGAAAAAGTACAGTTTCCGGTTCGTGACGAGATTCAAAGCCATCCACTACCCGGTTTCCGGGGCTGTTGCAAAGGGAAATGACCTCTGTTATAGACCGAGGCTCATCCGAGGAGGATTCTTGATGAACATTTACAACAACATCACCGAAACGGTTGGCAACACCCCGCTTATCAAACTCAACCGGCTCAGCCGCGACTGCGTGGCCACTGTGGCCCTGAAGATGGAATCGCACAACCCTGTCGGCAGCGTGAAGGACCGTATCGGTGTGGCGATGATCGAAGCGGCGGAGCGCGACGGCACGCTCAAGCCGGGTTCGGTGATCGTGGAACCGACCAGCGGCAACACGGGCATCGCACTCGCATTCACCTGCGCCGCAAAAGGCTACAAACTGATCCTCACCATGCCGGAAAGCATGAGCATGGAGCGTCGGCACCTGCTCCGCATCTTCGGCGCGGAACTCGTGCTCACGCCTCCGGAGAAGGGCATGTCCGGCGCGATTGTGAAAGCGGAAGAAATTGTCGCTTCGACGCCGAATGCGTTCATGCCGCAGCAGTTCAAGAATCCGGCAAATCCCGAAGTCCATCGTCGCACGACGGCCGAGGAGTTGTGGAACGACACGGATGGCAAGATCGACATCCTCGTCTCCGGCGTCGGTACGGGTGGCACGATCACGGGCTGTGCCGAGCTGATCAAGAAGAAGAAACCGTCGTTCAAAGCCATTGCGGTTGAGCCCGTGAAGTCGCCCGTCATCTCCGGCGGCAAACCCGGGCCCCACAAAATCCAGGGCATTGGCGCCGGCTTCATCCCGGACGTCCTCCGCAAGGACCTCATCGACGAAGTCATCCAGATTCGCGAAGAGGACGCCGGTGAAACCGCCCGCCGCCTCGCGCGCGAAGAGGGCATCCTGTGCGGCATCTCCGCGGGCGGCAACGTATGGGCCGCGATCGAAGTGGCGAAGCGTCCGGAGAACAAGGACAAGCTCGTCGTCACCGTCATCTGCGACACCGGCGAGCGCTACCTCTCGACCTGGTTGTTCCAGGACCAGGTGATCTAGCCGATTTCAACCACGGATGAACACTGATTAGATTTTCAGATGTCTGAGCGTTCGTCAGGCATCCGTGTTGATCCGTGTCTATCCGTGGTTAATTCTTCTCCATCCGTTGTCCGCGTCGCCGTCGGCATGAGCGGCGGGATCGACAGTTCCGTCGCGGCGGCGCTGCTGGCCGGGCAAGGCTATGAGGTCATCGGGCTCACCCTTCACATGTTCAAGGAGGGCTCGCGCTGCTGCTCGCTTGAGGATGTCAACCGCGCGCGCAAGGTCTGCGACCACCTTGGCATCCGTCACTACGTGATGAATGTCGTCGACGCATTCCGCGACGCGATCATCAAGCCGTGGGCGGACGCATACGCGCGTGGCCGCACGCCGAACCCGTGCATCCTCTGCAACCGCCATTTCAAATTCGGCGCGCTCATGACGCGCGCCGAACAGCTCGGCTGTTCGTTTGTGGCGACGGGGCACTACGTGCGGCTCGACCGGCGTAACGATGGCCCGCACCTCCTGCGCGGCGTCGACCCGCTCAAGGACCAGTCCTACTTCCTCCACCGGCTCACGCGCGGGCAACTCGAGAAGTGCCTCTTTCCCCTCGGCGACATGACCAAGGCCGAGGTCAAGGCGTATGCCGCCACACACAGCGTGCCCGTCGAAGGCCACCGCGAAACCACCGACCTGTGCTTTATCCATGACGACGGGCCCGCACCGGTCGTCGAACAATTCCACCCGGAACTGGTCAGGCAAGGGCCCATCCTCGACACGAACGGCAAGGTGCTCGGCGAGCATCGCGGATTTCATCGCTACACCATCGGCCAGCGCGACGGCTTGCGATTCGCCGCCGGTCGAAGGGTCTATGTCAAGGAGGTCCGGCCGGCCGACAACGCCGTAGTCGTCGCGGACCGGAACGAGTTGATGCGCGAGGACTTCCTCGTCGAGGAACCGCACTGGATTCTCGGCGAGCCCCAGCTGCCGGCGGACCTGACCGTGCGCATCCGGTACCGGACCGCAGCCGTCGCGGCCCGGGTATCGCGACTGGACAACGGGTCGCTTCTGGTGGAGCTTTCTCTGCCGCAGTTCGCGGTGACACCCGGCCAGGCGGCCGTGTTTCAGCAGGGCGACGAGGTCCTGGGCGGTGGATGGATCATGTGAAAATCCGAAATCCGAAATCCGAAACCCGAAACAAGGCTCACCTCTGCGAACCTCCGCGTCCTCTGCGGTAAGCGCTCTCATGCCCACGGAGCAAAAGATCGAATGGATGCCCACGCTGGCTGACAAAGTCCTCCAGTTGAAAGAGCGCCTGCGCGTCATGGACTCGGTGATCGTGGCGTTCAGCGCCGGGTCGGACAGCACCTTCCTCGCTGCGGTCGCGCGCGAGGTGCTCGGTGCGAAAGCCCTTGCCGTCACGGCCACGTCTCCGTCTTTTCCCGAACGGGAACTTAGGGAGGCGTGCGACCTGGCCAGGTCGCTCGGTCTCAACCATCGCGTGATCAGCTCGAACGAGATGGCAAATCCGGACTATGCCAACAATCCGTTGAGCCGTTGCTACCACTGCAAGACGGAACTGTTTGGCCTGCTTCGCGGCATGGCCGATGCGGAGGGTTTCGCGCACATCGTCGACGGGACGAACAAGGACGACCTCAAGGACTACCGGCCCGGGCGCAAGGCCGCGATGGAGAACGTCGTCGAAAGCCCGCTCCAGGAACTGGGATTCACGAAGCAGGATATTCGCGATGCGTCGCGGAAGATGGGACTGAAAACCGCGGACAAGCCGGCCTTTTCGTGCCTCGCATCGCGGTTTCCGTACGGGGAGAAGATCACCGTGGAAGGACTCAAGTCGGTCGAGCAAGCGGAAAACGGCCTGCGCGACCTCGGTTTCACCAACCTGCGCGTGCGGGCGCACGGCGACATCGCGCGGATCGAACTACCGTCCGAAGACATTGCCCGCGCCGCGGCGCCCGCGATGCGCGAAGAGATCGTTGCGTTGCTCAGCAGCGCGGGATTCCGCTACGTGTCGCTCGACCTGCAAGGCTATCGGCAGGGCAGTCTCAACGAAGTGTTTCGTCCGCTGAGGTAGGGACGGCGCTCCGTCGTCGTCCGGATCAGAAGCGGCCCGCAACGGAGTGCGGGCCCTACCATTCCGGATTTTCCAACGATGGGGAAAATCGGTAGAAGCCTTTCCAATCTTTGGAAATCACCATGAATCTGATTCTTCTCGAGCCCAGCGAAGTCAGCGACCGCGGCGACGTATCCCTCTCCGGAACGCGGGCCGGGCATTTGCTCAAGGTGCTGAAAGTCCAGCCCGGCCAGCGGGTCCGCTTCGGTATTATCGACGGCCCTTGCGGAATCGGGACGGTGACCACGGTGAACGACGGCACGGTCGCGTTGCGCTGCGCGTTCGAGACGTCCATTGCCCAACGGCCCCGCGTGGACCTGCTCCTGGCCCTCCCGCGCCCGAAGGTCATGCGGCGGCTCTGGGCGCAGGTTGCCGCACTCGGGGTTGGACAGATCGTCATCACCAATGCGGAGCGCGTGGAGCGGAACTATTTCGACACGCACGTCCTCGCACCGTCGTGCTATCATCCGCTGCTGGTGGAAGGACTCCAGCAGGCGAGGGATACGCGAGTGCCGAACGTCTCCATTCACCGGCAGTTCAGGGTGCTGGTGGAGGACGAGATGGACACGCTTTTCCGCAGCGGGCTTCGGCTCGTCGCCGATCCTTCCGCGGAAGAGCCGGTCTCTGCCCTCGTGCGTGACAGCGTGGACGAGCGGATTCTGTTGGCGGTCGGACCGGAAGGCGGCTGGAACGCCTTCGAGACCGGCCTGATGGCCGCCCACGGTTTCAGGTCCGTCGGCATGGGTCCGCGCACCTTGCGCGCGGATACGGCCTGCGTGGCCTTGCTCGCGCTGGTTCATGACGCGATGCGACGACGGGTCTGACGTTATGCATGGTGCACCGTATCTTCATACCGGCCTCGCGGCGGATCCGATCTGCAAACTGCACGAGCCGGGGCGGGGGCATCCTGAATGTCCTGATCGTTATGATGCGGTCTTTGATGCCATGTGCCGGATGGGGCTGATCGATCACCTTCGCAAGATACCGTGCCGTCCTGCATCGGAGGAAGAACTCGCCCTGTGCCATGCGCGCGACTACATCCAGCTTGTCCAGTGCGAGGTCGAGGCGGGCCGGCATGTGTTGAGCACCGGTGATGCCGACATCTGTCCGAAATCCTACGAAGCTGCGCTGTACGCGGCGGGTGGCGTGCTCGCCGCTGTGGATTCGGTCGTAGAACGGCAGACGAAGAACGCCTTTTGCGTTGTGCGTCCGCCCGGGCACCACGCGACGGCCGACAAGGGCATGGGCTTTTGTCTTTTCAACAACATCGCCATTGCGGCGCGTTACGCGCAGAAGCAGCACAAGCTCGGGCGCGTGCTGATCGTCGACTGGGACCTTCATCACGGCAACGGCACGCAGGACATCTTCTACGAGGATGGCAGCGTGTTCTATTTCAGCACGCACCAGGCGCCGTTCTATCCGGGCACGGGTTCGAACGCGGAGCGGGGCCGCGGCGAAGGCCTTGGGAGCACGCTGAACTGTCCGGTCCCGCCCGGCGCGGGTCGCGAGGACATCCTGGGCGCGTTTGAGCACGAGCTGCTGCCTGCGATGCAGCGGTTCGAGCCCGACCTCGTACTGATATCGGCGGGCTTTGATTCGCGTGTCGGCGATCCGCTCGGCGCATTGATGCTGACGGATCACGACTTCGCGGACCTGACATCGCTGATGCTCGACGTGGCCGGAAAGTACGCCGACGGAAGGCTTATCTCGGTGCTGGAGGGCGGGTACGATCTGGGGGGTCTTGCCTCCGCTGCCGCGGCCCATGTGCAGGCCCTGACGACGGCCTGATCTCGTCGGAAAACAGGTTGGCACAGGTAGGGACGGCTCGCCGAGCCGTCCGTGCTGATATGCGGCGCCCCGATCAAGATCGGGGCGCCCTACCGAGATGGGCCGAGTCATTTTCCGGGAATCGTGGCCTATTCCCGGTCGAGATCAGGAAGTCTGGAGTTACACGATCGTTTCAGTACTGGCAGGGGGGAGCGCATGCGTCCCGCGTGCCGCCATCGGCGGTCCGCCGATGGCATACGGTTGCGACGTAAAGGTCTTCCGGCCCGTACACGGCCGCCGAGAGCCGTTCGGCGGGTGGCCGAACGGAGCACGCGGGATGCGTGCGCTCCCCGTCGCGCGCGGCCAAATTATTGTTCAAAGACCTCGTAACTCACGACACGGGCCGAGTCCTTGAGTTCCTGCATGAAGGCTTCAACCTGCGCCTGGTAGTCGGCCTGCAACTGCGGCGCCAGTTCGCTCCTGATCTGGAAATCAATCTCTTGCCACGCGGCTTCACGCCCGGCGGGGTCCTCCGGCAGGAACCCGTAGCTGGCGGGCTCCGCATTGTAGCGTGCCTTGACCTGTTCTGCCGTCACATACGGCAACGGGTGGCCGCGCTGCGCGAGAAGCGTGTTTCGCAGGAGCATGGCCCTGGCATCGCGCAACTCGAACTCGAGCTGTTCCTGCAGCGTGCCCTGCACGTTCATGTATTTCACGTTCGGATCGCCGCCTCCCCGCGCGAGGACGGATTTCCGAACCTGGTCCAACTGGCCTTCCTGCCCGGGCAGAATGTCGACCCCCTTGGTTTTCGCTGCCTGGACGATCAGCTCGCGGTTTATGGCGCGCTTCAAAAGCGCATCGTAGAATTCAGGTGCGAGGTCTTGTTCGGGCTTGGATGCGGCTCCGAACACAAGCAAGTCGCGACCCTGCACCGCAACGCCGTTGATCGTTGCGAGGATGTTGCCGGCCTTGAGTCGGATGTGGTTCGGCTCGACCCGTTCCGGGCCGATGGGAATGACGGGTTCAGGTTCTGCAAGGGGTGCCGAACGGTGCGGGGGTTCCTCCGCCCGTGGAGGCTTGCCGATGGCGCCCGGTTCCGCCTCCTCTGCATCCGGAGTTGCGGATGGAGTCCCGCTGCGGACAAACAACATCGCGGTCGCGATCACAAGGACCGCGGCCGCGATGCCTGCAGGGATCGCACAGATCTTCTTCATCTACCGCTGCATCACTTGCTTTCGAGCAGGGCGTCTTCCTCACCCGCGATCGTACACGGCGCGGTGTCGTATTCCACCGTGACGTGTGACCGGAAGAACTTCAGGCTGTCCACCGTTCCGGCCGGATAGCCGGTGGTGTTGAGGTTGTAATGGAAGAAGCCGCCCGTGATCACCATCACGCCGCCGGCGCTGCCGACGCCCGTGTAGTTTTCCGGCACGTCGTTGATCAGCACCGACGTGGTCGCGTCGACGTACTCGCGCTCCGTGACGTTCAGTTTGACCGTCACCTGCGACGCCAGCGCAAGGGTCACGTCGTTGCCCGCGCAGTCGTAGAGCTTGACCTTGTGCGGGACTCGTGACCCGATCTTGAACTTGTTCAGGATGTCCTGGTCCGTCTCGATGTTGTCGTCCACGTTGTCGTCGTTGACCGGGCTTGGGTCGAAGACGACATGCAGGCGGGGGAGCACGTACACCGTGAACGAGCAGGTGCTCACGTTGCTGCAGTCGTCAACAGCCGTGCAGGTGATCGTGTGGCTGCCCGGGCCGAGTGGAGAGCCCGGCGGGGGCACGCACGTGATGGTCACGTCCGTGTCGCAAAGGTCCGTCGCGGTCGGTTGCACGAAGACCACGCCGCCTGTGCAACTCGGCTGCACGACCGTCTGACTGTCCGGACACGTGATGACCGGCGCGGTTGTGTCGACCACGGTGATTGTCTGGCTGACCGGTGCGGACTGGTTGCCGCAACTGTCGGTTGCCGTCCAGGTGCGGATCACGCTGTACGAGACGGCGCCGGCTCCGGGGATCGTGACGTCGGTGAAGGCGATCGACGGGGTCTTATCGCAGTTGTCCATGGCGGTCGGGGCCGTGAAGACCGGCGAGGCCGGGCACTCGATCGTCGCATCCTCGCCCTGGCCACTGAGCACGGGCGGGATCGTGTCGATCACCGTAATAACCTGTGTCACCGAAGCGGAATTCCCGCAACTGTCCGCGGCCGTGTAGATGCGGCTGATGGTGTAAGTGCCCGGGCAGGAGCCGGGTGCCGGCGACTCGAACATGGAGATGGTCACGCTGCCCTCGCAGTTATCGATCGCGGTCGCCAGTGCCGGTGAAGGCACCGAGTTGCACTCCACGGTGATGTCCATGGGCGCATGGACGACGATTTCCGGCGGCGTCGTGTCGATCACGGTGATGGTCTGGCTGACCGGCTCGGAGACATTGCCGCATGAATCCACTGCGGTCCACGTGCGGGTGACGCGATACGACCCGGCGCACTCGCCGGGTACGGCGACATCTGTGAAGGAAAGCACCGGCTGGTCGTCGCAGCCGCCGGTCGCCGTCGGGGCGGTGAACACCGGAGTTGCGGGACACGCGATCGTCGCATCCTCGCCCTGGCCGCTCAATTCCGGCGGCGTTTGCCTGAGCACCGTGACGCGCTGCGTTCCGTAGACGCTGTTTCCGCCCTCGTCGGTGGCTGTCCATGTCCGTGTGATCACCTCGGGGTACGTGGTGTTTGTTGTCTCGGAGAACATCACCGCAATTGATTCGCTCCGGGCCTGCGTGTCTTCGTAGAGGTTTTCCACCTCCTCCGGCGTCAGCGCGCGTTCATAGATCCGCACGTCGTCGATGTATCCGTGCCACCACCAGTTCGGCTCGCCGGTGACGAAGGCATACTCGCCGGCGCCGATCAGCAGGTTCCGGTTGCCGCCGACATACCCGGGAACCTCGAGCTGGCCGGCCAGGTTTCCGTTGACGTAGAAACGTTGGTTAGTGCCATCGTACGACATCGTGATGAGCGCCCATTGATCGATGGTCGGCGCTGCCGGGGTATTGATCCAGCCGGCTGCATCATCGCCCCAGAGATAGGCGTTCAGGCCGGAAGCGTTCTGGGAGATCCAGAAGGAATCGAGGTTGTAGCCGGACTGATGCTTGCCCAGCAGGCCCCGCGCCTCTACCGTCACATTTGTGTCGAGCGAACGCGCCCACGCGGACACGGTGAACTGGGGCGCGCGCAACCACATGCTGTTCGAGACCGTGATGAAGGCGCCGTCGCCGTCGAAAAAGTAGGCGCCGCCCCGGTGACCGTCTTCCGTAAACGTGGCATGGGTCACGTGGCCCGTATGGCCGTTCCCGCTTTCATCCGGCACGATGGCGCCGTGGTCCGCGTCGAAACTGTAGTACAGGACGAGTCCGTTCCCGGGCGGCAGGTCGCGCCCGAATCCACAATCATCCACGGCGGTTACGTCGGCCGGGGCCGGTACCGCGCCCGCGTCCACTGTCACGTCCGCGGGCACGCCGACCAGGACAGGCGGCGTGGTGTCGTGCACGGTGATGACTTGGACGGCCGTCGTGCTGTTGCCGCAGGCGTCCGTGGCGGTCCATGTCCGGCGAATGACTTCCACGTAGTCCTCGATCGATTCCGTCTCGGTGAGCACCGGCTTTATCATCGCCGAGCAGTTGTCCGTTGCCGTGACAAGCGCCGGGGGCGGCACACCGTCCTCGCACTGCACGGTCATGTCCGGCGGCACGTGGGCGAGGACCGGGGCCGTGGTATCGACGATCTGCAGCACCTGCGTCGCTGTTGCGCTGTTGCCGCATGCGTCGACCGCGGTCCATGTCCGGGTGATCACGCGAGGGCAATCGCCCTGCATCCGCTCGGTAAACGCGGCGTTGCCGGTCTGGCCGACGTACAGGTGCGAAACTTCGTTCGAGGACAGGGCCCGATCGTATGCGCGCACCTCATCGATATACCCGTACCACCATTGGCTCGGCTGGCCGCCGCTGCCGTCGTAATCGTCAAAGGTGTATTCACCGGCGCCAATCAACAGGTCCTTGCTGTTTCCGGTGTATCCCGCAATGGTCCGTTGGCCGACGAATTTGTCGTCGACGTAGAGCCGCTGTTGCGCCCCGTCGAACGTCATGGTCACCATCCTCCAGCGGCCGACGAAGGACGGGGCGGAGTCGCTGATCGGGCCGGGCGTTCCGGTACCCCACATCAGCGCCTTCAGATTCATTCCGTCCATATAGATCCAGTAGGACTGCTCGTCGTAGCAGGCCTGGTGCTTGCCCAGCAGCCCGCGCGGAGCCGCAGGCGTTCCCGTGTCCAGGGCCTTCACCCACGCGGTCATGGTAAACTTCGGCGTGTTCAGGCCGGGCGCGTTCGGTACGCGGATGAAGTCGCCGCGGCTGTCAAAGAAGTACGCGCCGCCGCGGTAGCCGTTGTCGGTGAAGACGGCGTTGGAAACCACGCCGTTGTTGCCGTGCCCGGTTGCGTCGACCACCGTTGCCCCGCCGTCCGTGTCGAAGCTGTAGTGGAGAACCAGCCCGAGCGTAGGAATCCCCTGCGCGAATCCCCCCGCGTCTTCCGCCGTGACGCCGGCCGGCAGCGGCACTTCACTGCATTCCACCGTCGCGTCGGCCGGTACGCCGTTCAACGCGGGCGCTTGCGTGTCCACGATCGTGATCGTCTGTATGCCGTGCGTGGTGAAGCCGCCCGCGTACTTCGCTGTCCATGAGCGCACAACGATGCCGATCAACGGACATTCCCCTTCGTCCACACTGTCGGCGTAGGTGATCGTCGGCGCTGCGTCACACGCGCTCGTGAACGCGGCGGTGCCGGTGTTCGTCGGGTCGAGCGAGGTCCCGCACTCGATCGCGATGTCGGGCGGCCACGTCACCCCGGCGGGGGTGACGGACACCGTCGTGCTCCCCATGGGCGACGTGCAATCATTCACGGAGACGACGAGGTTGTACGAGCCCGCGTTTGCGGCCGTGACCCCGACCAGCGTCGGATTCTGTTCCGATGAGGTGAAGCCGTCCGGACCGGTCCACGTGTACGTGTCCGCCGTGGTATTCGCGAACAGGTGCAGTACGCCTCCCGCGCAAACCGGTCCATCGTTGGATGGTGCAGGCTGCGCCGGCGCCGGAAGGACCGTCACCGTCGTCGACGCGGTGGCCGACACGCAGCCGTTCACCGTGACGTTCACGGCATACGTGCCCGCGTTCGCGGTTGTGACGCCATATACCGTGGGATGCTGTTGTGAAGACGTGAAGCCGTCAGGCCCCGTCCAGCGGTACTCGCCGCCCGCGACGCCGCCGGCCGTGAGATGAAGGTCCTGGCCTTCGCAGCGAGGGCTGTCGCTGCCCGCCGTCGGTGCGGACGGCTGCCCATTGCAGGAGATGACGAGGTTGTTGAAAAAGGTGTCGGACCCGCTGCCCGCCCTGGCGTTGCGGTGGACCAGCAACAGGCGATCCAGCGCCGTGCCCGCCGGCCCGCCCAGCACGCCGGTCAGTGTCGTTGTGGACGCGGTTGCGAGGCGGACAATCTGCAGCGTGTACGTGTCTTCAGAACCCGGCGTGAACGCGAGGTGGAGTCCGCCGTCGGTGAACGGCACCCCCGTTCCACGGTCAAAATGCTCGCTGGACGCATCGAACACCTCGTACTCGCTCGCACCGCCGCGGAAATGGAATCCGAACCGCATCTCGCCGTCGGCGTTAAGCAACAGGAGTTCCGCGACGTTGTTCGTGTCGTCGAGTCCGTCGATGTAACCGTTGTCCATGTCGATCGAGAAGCGCTGTCCGGCGATCAAACCGCCCCCGGTAAACAGCCGCATCGCGGTGACCTCGGCGCCGCTGTTCGCGTACAGTCCCCAGGCGCGACCTGCCGGGCAGTTGATGCCCGGCCCACCACCACCGCCGTTTTCGTTCGCGTCACCGATGAAAGAACCGCTGGTTTCATTGTTGACGGCGGGGATCACCTCCCAAGGCGCGAAACCGGTGCCACCGTTCAGGCCGTCCCACGCCTCCGCATCGCTGTACGGGGGATCGTTGCACGCATCGTCGCGTGCCGGGGTCGACGCTGACGCCGCGTGAACCATGGCCATGCATGCGACCAGGGTCAGCGAGCGCACTGCTCTAAGACCGGCGCCGGGGTATAAGCAAGTGTTCATGGGAAAATCAGTTCCTTTCCGCTAATGTCTTGATGTGCGTTGAATCGTCGTACAGTGCAGTTGGTTCGAGCGATGACGTACCCGCTCCTTCCGGGGTGACTATGACAATGCACTCCGCATCGCCGCTTGCCGTGGGCGGACATCCCGTCGTCGGCGTTGCGGATGATGACGTCGCCGGCCAGCCGCCCGTAGACCCAAACAAGCGGGACAAACTCTCCAGAATGGGAAAAGCCCGCACGCGACACACATAAATCAGCCTGCACCCTGACGACCCTCCACATGGCGATGTACGTAGTTATTGAGCACCACGTGCCGGATGCGGTTTTACCCCGGATATTACATTCTGTCAATGGCAAAACCTCGTAGACAGAAGACGCGGTTCGAGGCCACGCCACGTTGTGCGTGAATACCCGATGTTAGGTTGAGCGCGGAATGTTCGAGCGTCGTCAGGGGGGTATAGAAAGCGATCACACCATCGGCCACGGCGTCGGCATATTCACGGAAAATGCTGGGAACCTGTCGTCCGTCGACGTCCAGCGTGCCCTCGTAGTCGCCGAGTTGGATGCGCCGGTACACGGTCGTGTTGTTCATGAAGTAGGGCTCCAGGAAGACGACGGGTCCGTTGTACTGGCGGCTCGCGGCCAGGTTGCGCGCATAGACGAGATCGTTCGTTCCGACGCTTGATACAAAGCCGCCATCGGACAGCGGGATGACCCGGAGTCCCGTCTCGGCGGCCATGGACGTCGCGATCGATTCCGCGGCGCCGAGTTCGATGTCGTGCGCATGCTCCAGCAGCTTGCGAAGAAGGTGGAATTTCTGGCCGTCGTCCCTGAGTTCGTCGGGCAGGTAGTTGCCGTGCACGAAAAACATGAGGCCGTTCTCCACGACCAGTTTCTTGTCGGCACTGTACTCCGTCGCATTGAAATGAATGCACAGCGTGAGGTCGGGTTTCAGTTCCTCGTTCACGCGCCGGGCGCGCGCGGAGATCTCGGCTTGGCGGTAGAACAGCAACTCCTGCCGTTTCCGCACCGCGTCGGCCCGGGCCGCTTCGTGGAAGAGGTCGGGCAAGTCGGGAAACTTGTCGTAGGCCCCGATCTCGCGTTCGGCCTGCTCCTTGAATTCGTCCGGCCGCGCGGCGGTGACGGGCTTGAAGTCGTCCTTCGTCATCAGGACGGTTGCGCCCGCGGCCTCGAGTCGCGACTTCATCAAGCGCGCGACGAGCAGGTTCAGGGCCCCTTCCTGCACGAACCAGTCCGCGCGGTCGACCACGAGGAACCGCTCCTCCATGCGCGCCCAGGCCCCGCCGATATGCCCCGGATCGAGGCAGATACGCAGCCCGCGCAGCGGCGCGTTGGACGGGTTGTGGAGCGATCGCAACTGGTCGATCGTCTTGAACGCCGGCGCGGGCGCGGCGTTGGTGCCGAACGGCAGTTCCAGCAGCGCGGGTGCCGTCTTCTTCGTGGTGGAGAAGACCGACACCGAATTGTCACCCCAAGTGATGTAGTCGTAGAGCGCGAGGGACGGGCAATAAACACTTTCCAGCCGCCGCACAAATTCCATCTTCGTCAGGCTGCCGCTGTAATTCGTCAGCGAGGCCCAGTCCTGCGCGGAGGCGGCATAACGAGTCGTGGCAAGAAGCAGGATGCCGAGCAGGGTCCTGGATGGACAGCCGGAGGCTGTCCGCATCCGGACACGCGGAGCGTGTCCCTCCGGCAGCCCGTACCCGTTGTGACGATACGTCATCGCACGAACGCTACGCGAGAACCTGGGACGTCTCAATTTCCAATGATTGGGAAAAAGCGTTTGAAGATTCCAAGGGCTGGACAATGTCCCATATTCTGGCGTTTTCAGATTTCGAAACACGAACCGGCGCGATCCCTGATCCGGCTTCGCCACGACTTGCCTGCGCCAAGGTTCGGAAATGTGAACCACGGAGGACGCGGAGGAACACCGAAGTCCGATCCGATACCTCCGCGAACCTCCGTGCCCTCCGTGGTGAAATCCTTCTACGGCGCGTCGAGGATCTCGCGGATCGTCACGGCGAATTCCGCGGCGGTGCGGACTTGGCCAAACTCCCGGCGTCATGGTCAAAATAAGATTCCGCACGTTGGCAGTATCGAGCGCTCTACTGCGTCGCCGTCGGGTCTGGTCCTAGCTCGGCGAGGGCGGCTTGGAATTGTTCATCCGTGATGATGCTGCGTTGGAGCAGGCTTTCGAGCTGCGCCCGCGCGGCGGGTACGACAGCGGGAAGGGCGTGACCGGCGAGATCAACGACCGGGCGCGACGGATCCGCAAGGCTCAGGGCCAGCAGTACGCATTCGCATGCCGTCAGGTCGCGCGGGGCCTTGTGGCAGAGATGCCGCGCCGCCTCGCCGATGCCGCGAATGCCATGGCCGAAGTCTGCAGTATTGAGGTAGAGCGCAAGAAGGGTCGGCTTGTCGAGCGACTGCTCGAGGTGCGTGGCGAGGATGGCCAGTTCGACGCGTCGCCGGAGGCCCGTCCCCGGGAGCGGCCACAGGGTCGCCGCGAGGCGCTCGGTGATGGTTTCCGCTGTGTTCGTGTTTCCGTATCCGTTTAACTCTCGTTCCAGGTTTTGTGCCATTGCATGCGGCGAGATTCCGCGGTGGATTGGGAACAGGGGATCGACCAGCGCCACGGCGGCGTTGGTGAACGCGGGTGGTATCGCATCGAGCGGACACCAGCCGGGCGAGGCAGGTCCCGAATCGTGGCGGATGCTTCCACCCGCGGTATCGTACACCTGCCACGAGAAGTTCGACACAAGCGGTTCGAGCGCGAAGGGTGCGGCGAGGCCCGTCACAGAGAGCTTGTTGTCGATGTCGAGCGCAACGCGGACCGGCGTTGTTGGCATTTCGGCGGCGTACATGCGCAGGCTGACGCCGAGCCGCCCGCCGAAACGAACGTCGCCGAGCCGCGTGGTCAGGATCCGCGGCAGCAGACGGCGCACCTGGTCGCCGCTCAGGTCCCGCGACTGGAATACAAGGTTGACCGGCCTGGCTGCAAAGCCCAGGCGCCACGAGCCGGACATGTCAACGGAGGCATCGTCCTTGCGCACCGAACCGCGGTCGAGCGTGAGGGTGGATGTCGCCTTATCGACGCGCCCCGAAAATGTGAACAGCAGGTCCTTCCAAACCAACGGCCGGCCGTGAATCCGCGGCGTGTCGATCACGAAAGAGGGCGTGTCCACCTCGCCGTCAAACAAAACCCGACCTTCCCCGAAGCGGAACTCCGTGCGATGCACAAGGCCCGACGGGAGCGAGTACCACGGCCCGAAAAGATGCATGAGCGCCCCGGCCATGGCGATCGACCACGCATCGTCGTGCTGCCCGGCCCGCAGCGCCGGGGCCACAAGGTACAGGTCGAACGATCCGGGCCGATGCAGGATCGCGTCCGTGAAGACAACGCCGCGTGCGGCCGGCCTCAGGCCCGAGAAGCTGACGCCCACGCCCAGTTCGCCCGCATGCTGACGCAGCGCCGTGACGTTGAGCCGCACGATGTACATCGAAACAGCCGCAGCGGCGCAGGCCAGCGCGACGACCAGGATCACGATGAAGCGGCGGTTCATGGGAAAGCTACCGGTTCCGCCTGGCGCTGATGAAACGAATACGTGTCCCTGGATTTCGGCTTCCCCGGTCGCCGGGGTAAGCCGACGCTACATCTGGGCTTCCCCGCTGCCGGGTAAGCCGACGCTTCCGCCCTTGCGGATCCGCCGCGGCGGAACATCTCAGTGCCGGACCGAACAGCCGCCGATATCCGTTGTGGTTGGCCCTGCTCATTATTACTGTGTTGTTCCTATGACCGTTCGAACACGCTTTGCGCCCAGCCCGACGGGGCAGGTCCACATCGGCAACATGCGGGCAGCCATTTATAACTGGCTCTTCGCCCGCCACGAAGGCGGAAAATTCCTCCTGCGCATCGAGGACACCGACCGCGAGCGCTCCACGCCCGAGGCGGTGAAGACCGTGCTCGACGCGATGGACTGGCTCGGGCTGTCGGTCGACGAGGAACCGCTCTACCAATCGACGCAGTCGAAAGCCCATCTCGAGGCTGCGGAAAAACTGCTCGCCGCGGGTCGGGCCTACAAGTTGGACAAAGGTGGCCTGGGCAAGGGCGAGGCGACCCTGTTCCGGATGCCCGGCACGGACATGCAGTTCCACGACGAGATCAAGGGCGACATGAAGAAGGAGGCGAAGGACCTGCCGGACTTCGTCATCGTGCGGTCCGACGGCAACCCGGTCTTCCACCTCGCCAACGTCGTCGATGACATTGCGATGAACATCACGCACGTGATTCGCGGCGACGACCACGTCGAGAACACCTTCCGCCACGTTGCGCTCTTCCAGGCGCTCGGCGCGCCGGTCCCGAAATACGCGCACCTGCCGATGATCGTGAACGCGCAAGGCAAGCCCTACTCGAAGCGCGACGGCGCCGCGTTTGTCGGTGACTTCCAGCAGCAGGGCTACCTGGCTGGGGCGCTCTTCAACTACCTGGCTCTGATCGGCTGGTCGCCCGGCGGCGATCGCGAAGTCATGACCCGCGACGAGATGGTGCAGCTTTTCACGCTGGACCGCGTGCAGTCCAAGGCGGGCCAGTTCGACCTGAAGAAGTTCCAGTGGATGAACAGTGAACACTTGCAGCGCTCGCCGCAGGACGAATGGCGGCGGCGGTTCCGTGATGCGTTCCCGGCTGCGTCTGATGCGTCCTACCTGGACAAGGTCATCGAGCTGATGAAGCCGCGCGTGAAGGGGTGGAAGGAAATTCCTTCCGCCATCTACTTCTTCTCGGACGATTTCCCGATGGACCCCGAGGCCGTTCAGAAGCGCCTCAAAGCGCCTGGCGTCGCCGACCTCCTTCGCGATCTTCGCAGCGCGGTCGACGCGCTGACCTCCTTCGATTCCGTCAGTCTCGAAGCGAAGCTTCGAGAGCTGGCGGAATCGAAGGGCATCAAGCCGGCCGACCTGATCCACCCCGTCCGCGTCGCCGTCAGCGGCGTCCAGGGCGGTCCGAGCCTGTTCCATATGCTGGAAGTGTTGGGGAAGGAAAGGGTATTACTAAGGCTGGATAGGATGCATTTGTCATGAGCCTTCTTTTTCACAGGATTTCAGGGGCGATGTCCGCGGCGAACGTGCCCTTTCTTCTTATCGGCGGATTCGCCGTCACTGCTTACGGCTCGAGCAGGAATACGAAGGATGTGGACGTGATGATTTACGAAGCGGACTATTCCCGGGCATTTGCCGAGCTTCACCGGCTTGGGTATGATGAGTTCTACAAGTCAGAATTGTTTTCAAAATTAAAGGCTGCGCGGGTTCAGGGACCCGACATCGATGTGATGTTTGTCGACCGCGCCACCTTCGATGCTGTGAATGACCACGCGCGGGAGATATCGGTTTACGGCGTGCCGTTTCGTGTGCCGCAGCCCGAGGATATAATCGCCATGAAACTGCACGCGTGCGTGCAGGGCGGATTTCGCCGCGAAATGAAGGATTTGATCGATATTGTCACGATTATCGAGACGCAGGGTTTGGATGCGCAATCGCCGGAGTTCCGGACCCTGTGCCTGAAATTCGGGAATGCGAAACTGTTCGACGACATCTTGAAAGCGCTTCGACAGAAATGAAGAGGAATGACGTCCAATTCCCCGTCCTGAGCGAGGCCTTCTCCGCACCCTCCATCTTGAGTATGGAGGAGTACGTCGATTTTGTGCTCGAATCCTTGGAATGGTATCCGGTTTCAGATGATGAAAGGGCGCGACGCATTGCCGATGCCGTGAAAAGCCCATTTCATGTCGATCCCCCCGGTCCGGCGCCCGTGCCGCGGCTGCGGTTTCAACCGTAAATAAACTTGCAGACATGAATCAGGTTCAACAGCCCGCTATGGCGCATGGTTCTGCTTCCGATTGTTTGCGATGAGCATTCAAGACCCCGACCCTTTGGATACCAATAGGACAATCCGGCCCAAGACGGACCAGGCGGAGCTGCCCGACGGCATCCACTCCATTGGCGACGCTCTGACTCAGCGCCAGCGGAAGCGGTTCAAGGCCGGGGATGTGCTGGCCGGCCGGTACAAGATTCTGAGCGAACTCGGTCAGGGCGGGATGGGGCTTGTCTATCGGTGCCTCGACGAAGTCGGCGGGATCGAGGTCGCCGTGAAGATGCTGCCGCCGGAAGTCTCGCGCGATACGGGCGAGATGGAGGAGATCCGCGAGAACTTCCAGATCGTCGAGAAGCTGCACCATCCCAACATCGTGGCGGTCAAAACGCTGGAGCGGGATGCGCAGTCGGGCGAGTACCTGCTGGTCATGGAATTTGCGCAGGGCATCAACCTGCGCCAGTGGCGGAAGAAGGGCGAAGGCGGGAAGCGGACCACGGAGGAAACGCTGCCGGTCCTGACGCAGGTGGCCGCCGCGCTGGACTTCGCGCACAGCCGGAAGATCGTCCACCGCGACATCAAGCCGTCGAACATCATGGTCGGGCCGGATGGGACCGTGAAGGTGCTCGACTTCGGCCTGGCCGCGCAGATCCACACCAGCTTCAGCCGGGTGAGCCAGGTGAAGTACGGAACCAGCGGCACGGGCCCGTACATGGCGCCGGAGCAGTGGGAAGGCGACGCGCAGGATGCCAGGACGGACCAGTATGCGCTGGCCGCCACGACCTATGAATTGCTGGCGGGGCGGTGTCCGTTCGAAAGCGCGGATGCCACGGTGTTGAGGCAGGCGGTGCTGCACAGCGAGCCGAAGGCAATCCCGGGTGTGCCTGCTTTTGCCATGGGCGCCCTGCGCCGGGCGCTGGCGAAGACGCGGGAGGAACGGTTCGAGACGTGCGCTGATTTTGTGGAGGCGCTGGGAGGAAAAGCGGGTCCACGAAACACACGAAAGGACACGAAACAAAGCAAAGCGAAGATGGTCGGTGTTTTGTGGTTGGTGATGGGTTTGGCCGCGATTCTTGCTTTGGGTTGGTGGGGATGGACGACATGGCAGACGAAGGAGGAGCACCGCGCAAAGCAGAGCCAGATGGCCGAGGAGCAGCGGGCGAAGGCTGACGACCTGGCCCGCCAGGCGGAGGCGGCGCTGGTTCGCGGCGACTTGGACGCCGCGGGCAAGGCTGTCGCGGAACTGGAAGGACTCGATCCATCGCGTGCCAAGCAACTGCAGGGCGAGACCGAAGGAAAGGCCAAGGAGCGCGATGCCCTGCGCGCCTATGGCGACGCGCGCCAAATGCACGACGACGAATTGCCCGCATGGTCCAAGGACGACGAGGGACTGGCCGACCTGATCCAGCAGTTCAAGAGCGGATGGAACTCGGCGGAAGCGGCGCGGGAAGGCAAGAACTGGGGCCTTGCATTCAGCGAATACCAGCGCCTGCTGCAGACGGGCCGGGACATCAAGGGGCGGCAGAAGACGCGGGATGATGCCCGGACGGCCCGGAGCGAGACCACTCGGCGCAAGGAACAAGCGAACACAGCGGGAGCGCCGTCGCTTGCGGCGGACTATTGGTCCAAGGCCGAAGAAACCGTAGGAAAAGCGGAAAAGGATTACGGCGGCGGCGATTTCGCTGCGGCCCGACCCGCGTTTGCAGAGGCGAGTCGGCAGTACGGGTTGGCGGAAGAGCGGGCTGGACTGGTCAAGGCGTACACGAAAGCGAAGGAAGGCTGGGCCGGCGCTCTTGCGCGGATTGCCGACCAGGGACTGCTCGAGCAGTATGCCGCAATAACCTGGTCGGAGGCGAAGAAGCTGGCCGCCATGGGTGAAGCTGGCTCAAATGATCCTGTCGAAGGGCGGAAGGTCTACGAGCAGGCGCTCGCGAAACTGGCTGCGGCGGTGAGCGAAGCGGAAGAGAAATCAGTTCCGATGCTGAAGGTAACGGCGACGGCAGACGGCAAGGAGGTTGCGGCCACGGTGAGCGACGGAAAGAACACGTGGTCGACACGCGCGACGCTGAAGTTGGTGAAAAATCAGTCCTATACGTTCCGCGTGTCCTACGCAGGCTCAGGGCAGGCGAAACGATGGAAGGTGGTCGATGACAGTCGGACCGCTGACTGGGTGGGCACACGCGAGTGGAAAGTGACCCTGGAGGAGGAGACCTATCCGACGCTGGATACTCCTTGGCAGAACAGCATGGGGATGAAGTTCGTGCCGGTAACCGGCACAGAAGTGCTCTTCTCGATCTGGGAGACGCGGGTGAAGGACTACCAGGCGTATGTAACCGCAAAGGGGATTCAGTGGCAGAAGCCCGATTTTGAACAAGGCCCCGATCACCCGGCAGTGAATGTGAGCTGGAATGATGCGAACGCGTTCTGCGAATGGCTGACGGAAAAGGAACGGAAGGCGGGGCTTATCGGTCCGGACCAAGCGTACCGGTTGCCGAAGGACTGGGAATGGAGCGTGGCGGTGGGATTGAATGAATCGAAAGGGGGGACGCCAAAGGACAAGGCCGAGAAGGTCTCCGATGTTTACCCTTGGAGCGGCGGACGAGGCACGTGGCCACCGGCGAAGGGAGCGGGGAATTATTGTGGACAGGAAACCCAGGGAGACTCCGGTAGCATGATTCCAGGCTACAGCGACGGATTCAGAATGACCGCGCCTGTGGGTTCATTTGCCGAGAACGCCCACGGGTTGTTCGACTTGGGAGGCAATGTATGCGAATGGTGCAATGACTATTATGACGGGCAGAGTGGCAACCGTGTTCTTCGCGGCGGTTCCTGGAGCCTCGATGGTTCGAGGTACTTGCTGTCGTCGAGCCGCATCCTCTTCCATCCCGAGGGTCGCCTCGACCGCGTTGGGTTCCGGGTGGTGTTGGGTTCCGCGCGCTAGGTTGGGTATGATTACACTCTGTTCTGTTGTCCTTTTACCCTTTGGGGGTCCCCCCTTCGCGAGGACGCTACGGCGGGCAAGCTGGAGGCGATAATGATATGACTTCAGATCGGCCGCCGATCTGAAACTTGAACCGCGAATGGACGCAAATAAACGCGAATCTTAACCGCAAAGGACCCCGCCGTCGCTCTTTGAGCTATGGCGGGCAGGCGCAAAGAGGCTCCACCCCAGAGCCCTCCGAAGGAACGGGCAATAGGGGCGGATTCCTTAAACTTCTGTGCCTTCTGGGAATTCTGTGGTCTCCGCCCTTGCGGATCGGCCGTGGCCGAAACCACACCTATTCTGATTGAAACCACCGACACTGAAAACAGATTCCGAACCTTCAGTGAATTCAGTGTGCCTGCCCGCCTTGGGAGGGTTCAGTGGTTCACTCCGATCCTGCCGTGAGCGGAGCAGAAGGGTGTTCTTTTGGGGCTAAGAAGTTTCATCCCTGAACGATCCGGCCGCCGCCGGGAACTGAACGTGCCCGAAACGCGGGTGCTTACGTTTCGCATTCTGCGATCCGCTCGCAGGCCCAGAAGTTGTAGCCGGCGGCCACGGCGAAGGCGGTGAGGAACTTGAGCCACGGCCCGCCACCGGCGACGCTGAATCCGGTCAGGGCCAGCGCGGCGGCCAGGTCGATGACGGTGTACGCGCTGACGACGATGAAGCTCGTGAAGTTCGATTTCCTTTCCAGCGCCCACTGCGTTGCGAAAGCGGTCGCCCAGGGAAGAAGGGCGACGAATGCGAGCCAGATGAGGAGTCGGGTCAGGGGGCTGCTCTGCCGCACGCCGTCGAGGGTTTTTTCCACAAACGTTGGCTTCCACGTCGCTTCGAACGTGTCGCGCGTGAGCCATTGGCTGGGGCGCGTGTCGTAGGCTAGAACCTGTATGCTGGCGCGGGAAGTCCCGTTCGACGTGTCGACTGAAAGAACACGCCCCGCGACAATGACGTCCAGCTCGACGCGCTGTCCGGCCTTCGTGATTTCTTCCAGACTTGTCGCGCCGCCTGCGGCCTTCATTACGTCTTCCAGGAATTTCTCGATGACTGATCCTTTTTCAACGGTCCAGCCCGGATGGCCAGCCAGGGACACACGCATGGATTCGGTGACGTTGTCGTAGGGGTCGCCAATGAAATGAGCGACGCCGAACCTGGACGGGATGTTGAGATTGGTGGTCAGGGCGGAAGCAGCTTTATCGCAAGCCAGTTCGACGGCCCTGATTTCGGGCGGTGTAAAGGGGCGAGGCCGGGGTTTGACGAAAACGGCGACTTGCCAGATCAGGAAGCAAAGGAACAGCAGTCCGAAGATCCTGAACGGTAGCCCCAGTCTGAACCATTTCATGGTGTCGTGCCTCGTTGCGATTACTCTAAGCCGTATCCATTCAGTTCTCCGCCAAAGGCCATGTGCGTCAACCTAAGCATGATCCGAAATACGGCCCATTTTGGCGATTTTCGCCAACGCGACGTGCGTTGGCTTTGGAGTGCGGTGGCTTGCCACCGCCCTTCTTCGCCGC
>JAZDKY010000138.1:0-13584 GCA_043802525.1 bacterium | reverse complement strand
GAGGTTATAGCGTATGCACGCACGGTTATTGAACATCTCACGGGATACGGCCCCGGCGTCCAAGCAACTTCCGTTAGTGGTTTTTTTTGAAATTGGTTCACAACTGGGTCGGGCGGGCACGCCGAGCCCGCCGCGGCGCGTTCGGCGAACGCGCCCTACCTATTGGAGAACCAATTTCAAAAGGTCCAACTGCCGGAATTTCCTTCACATCCTATCCAGCACGGCAACGGACTCGACGTGGTAGGTGTGCGGGAACAGGTCGACCGGTTGCACATGACCGAGACGATAAACACCTTGAGCGCACAGTATCTGGGCGTCCCGCGCCAGGCTCGCCGGATTGCAGCTCACGTACACGATGCGGCGGGGCTTCATCTCCAGCAACTTCTCCACGACCTTCGGGTGCATGCCGGCCCGCGGCGGGTCGGTGATCACGACGTCCGGGGGTTCATCCGCGACGTGGTCGAGGTGTTTGAGATCCATGTGCACGAACCGGCAGTTGCCCACGCCATTGAACTCCGCGTTCTTTCCGGCGTCCGCGATGGAACTCGGCTCCATCTCGAACCCGATGACACGCCGGCAGTGATCCGACACCAACAGCGCGATCGTGCCCGTTCCGCAATAGAGGTCGAAGACGGTCTCCCCACCCTGCAGGCCTGCAGCCTCGAGCACGGTGCGGTAGAGGATCTCCGCCTGACCGGTGTTGGTCTGGAAAAAGGAATTGGCGGAAATCCGGAATTGGAATCGGCCGAGCCGCTCCGTGATGGTCCCCGGGCCCCGTATGACGAATTCCTGCTCGCCGAAGGCGACGTTGCTTTTCCGGGTCGTGACGTTGTTCACGAAGGTCGTCACCTCGCGAGGCAGGGCGGCGTCGAGTTCGCGCATCAGCGCCGCGTCATGCGACGACGTCACGAGGTTGACCATGAACTCGCCCGTCGCAAAGGCCTTGCGCACCATCAGGTGACGCAGGAAGCCCTCGTGGGTCCGGGTCGAATACGCCGGGAGCCCGCGGTCGCGGCAGAACTGCTTCACGAGCAAGAGCGCGGCGTTCATTTCGTCCGGAGAAATAGGACAAAGGTCGATGTCGACCACCTTGTCGAAGCGGCCCGGCGAATGGAAACCCAGCGCAAAGTCCATCGGCTTCGCCAGCGCCTCTTCCTGAAGTCCCATTTCCTCTTCCAGCAAATAGCGCTGGTTGGAAAACGAGAATTCCATCTTGTTCCTGTATCCAAACACCCGCGGTGATGCGATGGGCGCCGCGACGTCCACGTCGCGGAATCCTCCGATTCGCTCGAGCGAATCGGAGACGAGCTTGCGCTTCACCCGGAGCTGCTCCGCGTAGACCACGTGCTGCCACTTGCAGCCGCCGCAGACGCCGAAGTGCGAACACACCGGTTTCACGCGGGAGGGCGACGGCGCCAGCACGTCGACGAGATCGGCCTCGAGGTAGTTCTTCTTGATCTTGAAGACCTTCGCGGCCACGCGGTCCCCGACTGCGGCCGGGCCGTGGACGAATACTGCCAGCCCCTCGTCCAGCTTGCCGAAGCACTTTGTGCCTTCGGAAAGGTCGGAGACCGTCAACTCAATGCGTTGTCCTTTGGTGAACATGGTGAAAGCCACCGAACCGTGAAGGCTGACGGGACGACGAACCCGCGTTGGGTGAACCGTACGGTCCATCCCCTGTTAGCCACGCTCACGGCTCCTTCTTGTAGATTGAACAAATACGAAGATGTATCGTCAAGAGATCATCCCAGCGCATCGGCTAGAGCGACCGTTTCGGTGGCTCCATCCGACTTAGGGTTTTGGGTTTGGTTCTACGACCCATATCGAGCCGAGAGGAACAGCGCAGAAGTGGAAGTCATCGAAGCCCAAATGGTTTGAAACAATATCAGATTCGTTCGAATCTTCAATCAACGCTGAATACAACAGAAACGGTAGGCCCAGATTCAGGAAGAGATCTTATCGGTACGTCATTCGGAGTCTGCTCAAGCACTCGACACAAAAAGCCGAGGCTATTCATGTACTCTAGAAGTTCAGATGGAGAAACGCCGCTGACTTTTCGAAGTTGGACTGGGTTGATTTCAGAAAGAATGGTTGGATGATCTCTGAGAAGAGTGTCGCGAGCTCCTTCAAATGCGAGAAACTCTGCTCCTTCAATATCAATCTTGATGAAATCAATTGGCGCTGGCAGGGATTGCGAATCAATGGAAACAACAGGCACGCTTTCGACTTTGTGCCCGGGCGGTATTGGTTGGCCAGGGGCTTGAAGGAATGCGCCACCCGAATTGGGATTATCCCGTCGTACAGGAAGCCAAACGAGGTTTGCAGTGTCCTTGTCCTTGCCGACGGCAGAACGAGTTAGAGTAATTCGTCCTTCAAACTGATTCTCACGTATTGATTGTTCAAAGAGGTTCAGGTTCTGCGGCAGTGGTTCGTAGGCGTGAACATGACCAGTTGGCCCCACCACGTGTGCGCAGACCAGTGAGTAGAATCCGATATTAGCCCCAATATCGAGCACTCGTTGTCCTGGTTTGACCAATTCACAAATGAATCGGTATTCGTTCTTTTCGTACGCGCCTCGAATTATCTGCACGCCAATCTCATAATCTGCGAGATCGACAAAAAGCCGAATGTTGCCCTGTAGAAGTGCGATGGCTGGTTTGGACTCAGAGGAATAGGCGGACATTGCGGAATTCAACTGAATGAACTCAGTTGACCGCATAAACTCTTGTCGCAATTCGGTCGTACTAGCCGCCCCCTTCAGCCAGTTTTCGACAACGACGACATTTTCCGGCTCGCGATCCAAAAATAAGCGATAGGCCCAAATGACATGATCCCGCGTCAATACAGTCTTGTGGGCGTGTGTCCGAAGCATGTTCTTCATGGGTAAGCTTGTTTCAATCCACTATGTACTTTTGAAAAGATGTGGAATGTGGCCTAAGAAAATCAAATTGTAAAGTCGATGGCTCCATCTCATTCCGGGAGTGGGTTGGTCCACGACCCGCATTGAGCCGAGGGGAGCAGCGCATAAGTGGGCTGGAAACGGTGCGCTGCTCTTCTCGGCACCCTGTGGTCCAGCTGTTGGAAATCTGTGACCAGGAATATCCAGCCTTTGGAATCATCAAGTCGGTGTGGGTCGGGGTACTGGATTGGCGCGAAGCGCCTGCGCGTTCGTGTCGGTCTGATCCTCTCCGCGTGGCTAACACACTGAACGTAACGACCTGTAGAATCAACCATGGAGCTATTCGTGACATTCTCTTGGAGTGCGGCGGCCCCGCGCAACGCGGGGCAAGCTTGACGTTTACCCCGCTCCGAGCGGGGCCGCTTTGTTCGGCGAAGCTTGCTTCGCCGCGACAAGGCCCGCTGGGCCAGCGGGCCCTACCTGCGCGAGACGAAACTCGAACGGAAAGCGTGTCATCCCTCTGACAGCCTTGCTTAGTTCACCACCCATCTGACATCCTGCGCGCCATGACCACAGGCCTCGGCATATCACGCATGCGCTGGCCGCTGTTCGCGCTGGGCGCGCTCTACGTCCTCGGCTCGGCTGCGCGGTTTGTCACGGCGCAACTCGTTCTGAATCCTCTCGTCTCCTCGGACGAACTGGTCTACCGGAACATGGCGTACAGCTTCTTCCGCTCGGGCTCCTTCTACGAGACCGCGGATCTCGGCATGCCCGCGGCGCTGCCGAACGTCCTCTATTCCTGGATCATCTCGGCGAGTTTTCATTTCGGCGACCATTTCTTCGGCGTGGCGCGGTTGATCAACTCGCTGGTCATCCATCTATCCCTCTTCGCCGTGTACGCAATGGCCCGTGAGTTCATGGATCAACGCAGAGCCCTCGCCGCCGCGGCGGTCACCGCGCTACTGCCGGCATTCAACACCCCCATGTTCCTCATGACGGAATCCCTCGTCTACCCCGTCTTCCTGTTCGCCTTCTATTTCACGTACAAGGCCATGACCTCGCCCGGCCCAGGCTGGCGCATCGCTTCGGGTGCCTGCATCGCGGTCTCGATGCTCGTCAAACCCGGCTTCGTCCTGATGATCTTCTCCACGGCGATCGTATACGCCGTCGCGCTCGCCTCTTCCCTGTCCAAGCGCGATGGGGCCCGGGCCCGCAGCCTGCTGGCCTCCTTTGCGACCGTCACCGTCACGGCGATCGCCGCATTCGTCGCGGCTTCCTACGCGCTGAAAGGCGGCGTCAGCTACGGACTGAGCACGTATCACGCTTTCACGGACGGACGGAACCCGGGTGACGCCTTCCCCTGGTCGGGCATTGCCTGGTGCGCCTTCGCGCACGTCGCATCGTTACTTTTTACGTGGTTCTTGCCGGCCTGCGTTTGCGCGCGGGTTGTGGCGCGCCGCGGCGGCGACCCGCGGCTCCGCCTTTTCCTCGCCTTCGCCTTCACCACGCTCTTCATCTACATGTGCGGCGTGCTGAAGCTGACGACCGTGATGGCATGGCAGGAGCATTTCCTCCGGCTCCACGCCCGCTACTACACGATGATCTTCCCCCTTCTCCTCGTGGGATTCCTGGCAGGCTGCGAACGGACGCCGTGGGGACTTGCCACCCGGGTCGCCGCCGTGGCGTTCGGCGCGGCGGTGGCGGCTGCGAATGTTGCCTTCGTGTTTCCGCGTTATGCCGCGAGCGGATTGCTGGTTGTTGACTATCCCGACCTCGCGTGGCACCTGCGCTGGCCCGCGCTGGTGGCCGCTGTGAGTCTGACAACGCTGCTCGTGATCCTGTGGCACGCAGCGCGCACACGGATGACACCGGGCCCGGCCCTTGCGCTGGTTGCTGCGGTTTCCGTCATGGCCAACGTCGGCGAAATTCAACAGGCGATCGAGTTCGACCGGATCAACTCGGCGCAGGTCGATCCGCTGAAGCGGATGGTCCGCGCGCGGATCCCGGACAACGCGGCGCGGGTCGCGGTGGTCGACTCGATCCACCTGTGCCGGTTCACCCTCGCCTTCTGGTATCCCTACCACTACACCACGTCGCTCGATCACCCACACGGCGCGCTGGTCGAGAAGGCGAGGATTCCAGACGACACCGAATTCGTTGTCGCGTGCGACGACTACCGGTTCGATTTTCCCGTGACGGAAGTGGCGCGCGAGGGATCCAAGGCGGTCTACGCGGTCACCCGGGAATGAGGTCCTGCAGCGTTGAAGCAATCTCCGAGCCCGACATCTCGTCCGTTCGGTTTTCGTCGCTGAAGTTGCGCGGCCAATGATTGGAAAGATATCCGAGAAGTTTTCCAAGGATGGGAAAGCGTGGCCTTTGAATGCCGCGCCAGCGTCCGGGATCGCCACGTTTTCGGAGCACACCCTGACGGGGACCGCCGAACCAACCTAACAGATGCATCGACGATCGTTCATCGAATTGTTATGCGTGGGCGCTGGTTCATGGCATCCGGTCGCCCTCCGCCCGCGCGTTCCGCGCCGAGGCCGGGAGGTCGACGATCCGGAACGAATCGTTGTAGGGACGGGTGGCGTACGTCTTTGCGTGCTGCATGTCTTTCACGATCTTGTCGATGCGGTCGCCCGCGGTCTTCAGGCTCAACAGCAGGTCGTAGTTGGGATCCGTCGGACTTAGTTCATGCAGCAGGTGGTCCGTAACCACGGAGATGACGGTCAGCGGCTGGCTGATGAGGTGCGCGGCGCCGCCGGCGGTTTCCTGGACGACACGGTTCCGCTCGGCTTCGAGCACCGTTGTGTTGACACGCTCCAGGCGGTGCCCGAGCCGGTGCCGCTCAATGGCGTACCGGATGGAGGAATCGAGGAGGCGCCGGTCGACGTACCCCTTGACCAGGAAATCCTGCGCGCCCCGCTGGAGCGCAGCCAGCGCCAGCGCGTGGTCATCGAATCCCGTCATGACAATGACAGGAATATCCGGCGCCGACTGCTTCACCTTCAGGAACGTCGCGAGGTTGTCGCTGTCTGGCAACGTAAGGTCGCACAGGATTGCGTCGAATTTCTTTTCGCGCAGGGAATCGGCCGCATCGTGAATACTGTTCACATGCCAGATTTCGTATGACACCCCCACGGCCTCGCGCAGCATGTCCCGCACGAGACGGGCTTCGTTGTCATCGTCTTCCACCAGCAGCAGGCAAATACGCTGAATATCCATACGACCCCCCCCGGGGCATTTCTCACGCCCAAGCCCTGCCCTTGACCAATGCATTTGCCGTGCCGGATTGCCGCGCACGTCCTGTTCGCGGAGCAAATCCTGCGCCTGTATGGCGGATTGCATACGAAGAATGTCCGGCATTGATGAGGTTGATTCGCGCCGCGATGCGCAGAGTTGAGAATGTGGCAGCAATCGCCGCTCCCATCGGAGCGGCCTGCAACACGGCATGATAGCGCGCCGGGCTGGACCTGGTCCGAGCGTGTTTTACTGAAGATCCCTGCGGCCTTGTGCCGCGGGCGTGGGTCTCAAAGATCGAAAACGGTAGGGCTAGATCAGGCCTGCCCTGATTCGACGTGGCCGGAGGCAGCCTTGAGGTCGAGGATATCGAGGTGCTTCCCGTAGGGCCTCGTTGCGTACACCTTTGCCGCCTCGATCTGCTTGACGATCTCGTCGATGCGCTCGGCAGCGATCTTGAGGCTCAGGAGGTGCGTGTAGATCGGGTTGTCGGGGTTGGTCTCAAGCAGCAGTTTTTCCGACAGGAGAGCCATTACCGTGAGCGGCTGGTTGATCTCGTGGGCCACGCCACCCGCTGTTTCCTCGACAACGCGGTTACGCTCCTGACTCAAGAACTTATTGGAGTCCGTCGCCATGCGCTTGTACAGAAGGTGCCGTTCGATCGCGTAGCGGATAGAGCAGTCGAGCAGGTGCCCGTCGACGTGCCCCTTCACCAGGAAATCCTGCGCACCGTTCCGCACAGCCGTTCGTGCAAACTCGCGGTCGCCGTATCCCGAAAGAACGATGATCGGCGTGTCAACGGCTTCGGCCCTGACTCGCTGGAACGTATTGATTTCGCGGCTGTCGGGCAACGTGAGGTCCAGGAGGATCGCGTCAAACGTCATGGACTGAAGTCGGGCCAGCGCTTCACAGAGACTTGCCGCGCGACAGATGTCGTACGTGACGCCCTCCCTGCGGCTGAGCATGTCATGAACCAGTTGGACTTCGACCGGATCGTCTTCCACCTGAAGAATTCGAATAGGTTTGTCTTGCATCCGCCACCTCCGCGCTCCCGCAGCGCTTGGGTCACCGAACCATGCTGCAAGTCTCATGCCGGAGTGCAGATTCTGCCAGCAAAAAAAGGACGTCCCCACGAGGTGCACCGGCCGCGAGGGCGCGGCCCCGGGATGGATCGTGAGCCACATAGGAGTGTCGAGTGGCAGGTGGCGAGTGGTGGGGTTTCCCCCTCGACACTCGCCACCCGTCACTTCATGTCAAACAGCGACGTAATGGTGATGGCCTGTGACAGGTCGAAATCCGACACACGCTGATTGGAGAGCAGCCGCACCTGCCGGACCTCACCCGGGAAGAGGTCGAAAAAGTTGTTCTCGAACATGCCGTCGAGCCGGTCGGCCTGGAGGACGACATGACGGACGACGGCACCGGCCGAAAGCACGACCCGGGACCCCGTTTCATCGCTGTAGGGCGTCACCTTTATCTGTGGATCGCGAAAGGCCATGTCCTTGGGCGCGGCAAAATAGTGCGCGTTTTCGGACAGCAGCATGTTGCCCTCGAAGAGCGAGCACCGGAGCAGCGTGTTTCGCGGGTCGAGGTGCGCGGGCAGGTCATGCCCGCCCAGCATGAGATAGCGGTCGCTGTGGAGCGGACGGACCAGGATGTCCCTGCGCCATGCGGCGATCACCCTGCCGGTGAGGTCGACCAGTTGCCCGATAAGCCGGGCCTGCACCGGTTCGGTCCGGTCGGACACGATGTGCACATGGTACTCCTCGCCGTCGCGGACGATGCTGATGAGGACCGGACTGTAGAAGCGGCCGGCGTAGTACTGCAGCGCCTTCCAGCGCCCGTGGTAATCGACCGACGACCAGCTGACGACGGGCCAGCAATCGTTCAGCTGCCAGTACAGGCAACCCATGCACTGCGGGCGGAGCCGGCGGAAATGTTCGACGCCGAACTTGATGAACTCGGCCTGCAGAATCTGGCTGAGCAATACGAGGTGATCGAACCGCTCCGGCACCCGGTACAGGCACGCCATCTGCTCGATGATTTTCGCGTTCCCGCCGGGAGCCCGTTGATGGACCAGCATGACGTCCGAATCGGCGCTCCGGTCCGATTCGGAGGTGAACTGGGCGATCGTGCGAAGGTCCGGGAAACTCTGGAATCCGAATTCACTGACAAAGCGGGCCTTCAGGTCGCCGAAACTTTCCATCGGCGCGCCTTGGCCCCATGCGTCCCACGCATGCACGTCGCCGCACGCCGGGTCTTGCGGGCGCCCGGTCGACACCGTGTCGCTCGCGGGCGAGCTCGGCCAGTAGAGACGCTCGGGGTCGAGCTGCCGGCAGACGTCCGGCAGCAACTGGTCAAACAGCTTCTGGTAATTCCCCCAAGCCTCGGGAGGAAACTCCCTCTTCCAGCCCCAGTCGCACCAGCCGTGCTCGACCTCGTTGTTCCCGCACCACAGCGCGATCGAAGGATGGTGCCGCAGCCTCCGCACCTGGTACTCGGCCTCCTTGCGGACCGACCGCAGGAATGCGTCATCGCCCGGATACAGGGAGCAGGCGAACATAAAATCCTGCCAGACAAGGATGCCCGACTGGTCGCAGAGCAGGTAGAATTCGTCGTCTTCGTAAACGCCGCCGCCCCACACGCGGAGCATGTTCATGTTGCTCGCGATCGCCCCGTAGACCATATGGCGGAGTTTTTCGCCGGTAACACGCGTCAGGAAGTTGTCGCACGGGATCCAGTTCGCGCCTTTCGCGAAGACCGGGACTCCGTTGACCACGATCTCAAAACTCGTCCCCCACGGATCGGGCTTCCGGACGACTTCCAGGGAGCGGATGCCGATGCTGCGGCTCACAGGGAAGACCTCATGTCCGTGGAAAAGTTCCACCGTGACGTAATAGAGCTGCTGGTGCCCCATGCCCGCCGGCCACCAGAGCTGCGGCTCCAGGATCTGAATCATCTGCACCAGCCGGTTTGTGCCCGTCTGCAGGATGACCGGGAACTGGCGTGACGGCGCGCCGTTCCATGTGATGACAAGAATCGCCTCGCCTGAGACGGTCGACTCGACTTCCAAGTCCACTTCGAGATCCGCGCTCTGCCGGTCGATCCGCCGCTGGTGAATGACCACGTCCGTAATGCGCATCGCGTCCCATGCTTCGATGTGGACGGCTTTCGTGATGCCGCACGTCACCAGGCACGGGCCCCAATCCCAGCCGAAATGATACGGTGCCTTGCGTAGGAACGGGCTGGCCCCGCCTGCCTGGTCGTTGGGTGCGGGAAGCTTGTACGGGTGCCGCTCCATCAGCGGCTGCGCTTCCCGCGTCGGCGACCGGAAGAGCACCCGCAATTCGTTGTCCGCCTTGCGGAGCAGTTCCTTCACGTCCGCCCGCCACGGGTGGAACATGTTGTCGGCATCGAGAATCACCTTCTCGTTCAACGTCACCCGGGCGAGCGTGTCGAGCTGGTCGAACACGACGTGGACGTACTTTCGCGCGAACACCTCGGGCTCGACATCGAACGTGAGGCGGTATTCCCAGTCGGTTTCATGGATCCACTGGATCTTGTTGACGTTGTCGCGATGGAAGGGATCATCGATCAGCTTGTGGGCCATCAGGTCGAGATGAACGCAACCCGGCACGGTGGCCTCAGCCCACTCGTCCTTGCCGACCTGTCTGAACGTCCAGCCTGCGTCCAGGGCCTGTTTACTGATCCCCGACTGCTGCCTGATCATAGGGAGCAAAGGCTATCAACCGTGTGACGCACTCGCAAGGTGAATGGGAGAGGACCGAAGACCGAAGACGGAAAACGGAGGACGGAACGCCCAAGAATGCATTATCCTCAGCCGTCCGTCGTCTGTCCTCCGTCATCGGTCCTCTCTTCCATCTCCGCAAAATCCCCCTTGTTGCCCATCTCACCGCGCAGTATTCTTAACCTCGGTGATTGCCATGGAAAAACTGACCAGGATGTTCGCCTTCGTCGTCGTGGCCACGACGCTCGCGCTGGGCACGACCGGTTGCGACTACAACGACGACAACAACAACGATCACGAACCGCCGCCCGGCCAGGGCAGCCTTATCATCTACAACAACACGGTCGACGACATCGCCGTCTTCATCGACGGCATCCGCGTCGATGACGTGGGCGATTACAACGACCGGGCCTACGACCTCGAGACAGGCGTCCACCGGGTCATCCTCGACCAGCGCGGCGGCGACCGCACGTTCGCCGACGACGTGGACATCCTGGCCGACCGGCGCACGATCATGGATGTCGCCACCGACCCCGTGGACACGCTGGATTACGACGTCGTCATCTTCTTTGATTGACGATGGACTCGCAGCCCGGACTTCGCGAAACCATTTCCAGGGAGGAGCTTGCTCTTCTTCCGCTACGGTCCTATCAAGGCTTGATACACTTGGTGACCACCCAACAGGACGAGCAAGCAGCCGCGGAGGCGTTGCGATCGGAAACCGTGCTGGGCTTCGACACGGAGTCCCGCCCCGCTTTCGTGAGCGGCGTCGTCCACCCCACCGCGCTCGTGCAACTCGCCGGCAGCAAGGCCGTCTACATCTTCCATCTGAACAAACTCGACCATCTCGAATCGATCCTCACCCTGTTTTCCGATCCGGGCGTGACCAAGGCCGGCATCGCCCTCGCCGACGACCTCAAGAAACTGAGGAGCACGTACAAGGATTTTGAGCCGGCGGGTTTCGTCGAGATCGGGCACCTGAGCCGGACGGCCGGCATCAAGCAGACGGGCCTTCGCAGCCTCGCGGGCATGCTGTTGGGCTTCCGCATATCGAAACGCGAGCAGCGCTCCAACTGGGGCGCGGAAACCCTCACCCCGTCGCAGCTCCGCTACGCGGCGACGGACGCGTGGGCGAGCCGCGAAATCTACCTCAAGCTGAGGGACCTTCCCCGGGCGGATGCCGGATCGGATGGCCACGCATGACGCTGATTGCGCTTCTCGCCATCATCACCGGCCTGTTCCTGGCCATCAACGTCGGCGGCAACAACTCCGCGGCGGAAATGGGCCCGGCCTTCGGCGCCGGCGTGCGTTCGAAGCAGGAAGCCGTGCTCCTGATCGCGGTCTTCTCGATGATCGGCGCGGTCGTCGCCGGGGAACATGTCCTCCAAACCATCGGAAGCGGCATCATGGCCGGCCACTTCCTGGAGGAGAACTTCCATTCCGTCATCGTGATCCTGCTCTCGGCCGCATTGATCATCACGCTGGCCAACTTCCTCCAGATCCCGGTCGCCACGAGCCACGCGATGGTCGGCGCGGTCGTAGGCATGGGCTGCTTCTACGGCAGCGTAAACTGGCACAAGGTGTTCACCATCATCTGCTGGTGGCTGGCGACGCCGATGACCTCGCTGCTGCTTTCGTACTTCATCGGACGCTACGCCTACGAACGGATGGAGCGCTGGGTGAACAACCTTCCTTCGCAAAAGACCGTACAGGTGGTCTATCGCGGATTCATCACGCTGTCCGGTTGCTACATGGCCTTCTCGGCGGGATCGAACAGCCTCGCGAAAGCCGTCGGGCCCCTCGTCGGCGCGGGCATCCTCAACAACAACGAGGCGGCCGTGCTCGGCGGCCTCGGCATGGCCGCCGGCGCGATGATCGTCGGCCACCGCCTCCTGCATACCGTCGGCAAGGGCATCACGCACATCCCTCCGCTGAAGGCGGCGCTCGTGGAACTGATCTGCGGAAGCATTGTCCTTACCTCGTCCCGCTTCGGCGCACCCGTATCGCTGGCGGAAATTGTGACCTGCTCGGTCATCGGCTTCGGCGCCGCCCACAGCGGCATCCTCCACACGTCGCAGAACAAGCACGTGAAAAAAATCTACAAGCTCTGGCCCGCCTGCCCGCTCATCACCGCCGCCTTCAGCTTTGGCGGGGCGTGGGTGTTGAAGTGGCTGATGTGAGGGACGAAGATCGCCGCGCGCGATTCTTTTTTTCTTGTCCCTTGCGGCAACACTCCAATACTGCATGGCGACAGTCAATCGCCGGTGATGGGATTGCGTAGATTGAGTGTAGCCACGGCTCTGCGAGCCGTGCCGGATCGCGCATCGCAGATGCGCGGCTACATCAGGATTCCGCGAATCCTGTTCACCAACCCGTCATGAAAATTCTCGTCACAGGTTCCAGCGGCCTGATCGGTTCCGCGCTCGTCACGCACCTGACCGGCGCGGGACACTACGTGGTCCGCCTCGTCCGCTCGGCGCCGAACCGCGACCGCGGCGATGTCCTCTGGGACCCGGTGTCCGGCAAGATCGAGCGGTCGAAACTGGAGGGCATGGACGCGGTGGTCCACCTGGCCGGAGAGAACATCGCCCGGCGCCGGTGGACGAAGGCCCGCAAGGCGAAGCTGGTGAACAGCCGCGTCCAAGCCACCGAATTCCTCGCCCAAACCATGGCGGGGCTGAAGTCGCGCCCCAAGGTTTTCGTGTCCGCTTCGGCGATCGGCTACTACGGACACCGGCCAACGCAGATCATGAAGGAAGAGATGTCGGCCGGCATCACGTTCCTCTCCGAGCTCTGCCAGGAATGGGAGCGCGCGACGCAGATCCTGAACACCGCGGGCATCCGCGTCGTGATCGCGCGGTTCGGCATCGTGCTGAGCCGCCGCGGCGGCGCCCTCGCGATGATGCGGCTGCCGTTCACGCTGGGACTCGGCGGCACGCTCGGCAACGGCCGGCAGTACACGAGCTGGATTGCGATCGACGACACGGTCCGCGCGATCCTCCACGTGCTCGAAAAGGACTCCTTGAGCGGCCCGGTCAACGTCGTCGCCCCGAATCCGGTCACGAACCGCGAATTCACGAAGGCCCTGGGCCGGGTCCTGTCGCGGCCGACGCTCTTCCCTGTTCCCGGCTTCATGCTGCGACTCCTGCTCGGTGGAATCGCCGATGCCGCGCTGCTGGCCAGTTGCCGCGCCGACCCGGAGAAGCTGACGTCGTCCGGTTTCAAATTCGAATATCCGGACCTCGACGAAGCGTTGCGCATCATCCTGGGCGCAACCACGGATGGACGCAGATGAACACGGATGGGGAATCCGGGCATGCGTGGTTGAATCAGAATCTGAAGGGCACAGCCAACAAACATTACGTGCGGTCGCCTCCGCGGTGGACGGGATCGCGGTCGTCCTCGGCGCCATCCGCTCACACGGCTGGCGGATGCTCCTTGACGGATGGCTGGCGGACGGGTCAACCCGGCAACTTACAACGTTACTCAATCAACAGCGGGACGGCACAGGGCACGAGTACGTGTTCCCATGTTTTCATGTGACACAGCAGCCAACGCCTAGTGTAGTGTCCCATAAATAACTAGACATTCGTTTTCTGCCTGCTTTTCCGGCGTCGGGGCTGCGAGCATCCTGGCTGAATCGCCTCCAGTTTCGTGCGCGCGCGGGCGAGTTTCTCGACGATCTCGCCGACGGTGG
>JAZDKY010000137.1:0-19543 GCA_043802525.1 bacterium | reverse complement strand
GTCCCCGGCGAGAAAGCCCACCGCGTCAATTCCATCCGTTCCTCGGCATCCAAATCCACCACCAATGCTGTTCTGCTCATGCCGGCAAACATAGCAATTTCCTGAATTATATGTCTACCTATTTAAGGGACACTACACTAGCCAGTGGGTGCAGGGAGCCACGAATGATCCCAACTGGATCGCGATCAGCGTTAGACTTTACGGGGAGAAGTAGAGAGACGGCCGTAGGGTATCAGTTCTTGCATGCGTGCAGATAGGCCATGACGGCGGACTATGAGGTGGGGGATCCTGTCGTGGAAAGTAAGGCTGCGGTATGCAGGCGCGGTGGACCACGTGATGTGCGGTGGGACGGCAGCATGACGTGCGCAAGGAAGCGGCGGCATGGCTGCTGATGACGCGCACGACGGTCGGGGGCCGATGGATCGCATCCGCACGTTTGTGTTTTGAAGGTAGGGCGCTTTCGCCGAAAGCGCCGCGGTAACCACGCATTCGGCGGCTTCGTCGAAGCCGCCCTACCGCTGCAAAGATCCCCAAGCGTTGGAAAAAGCATCACAAGACGCGCCGACGGAGCGGCGCGACTACATGCCGAAATCGAATCGATGTAGCCGCGGCACTCTGCCCCGCGCCTCACGCGAACCGCGCGGGCCGCACCGCCAAGGTCATCAGCCAGCATCCCCTCTGGCCAGAGGTGTGATAATTGGCAATCGGATTGACAATTATCATCTGCCGAGTATTTCAAGGCCGCGATGCACAAGTCGGGTGTGGCGGACATGTTCTTCTGGCGTGACCATGGCCGTCACGAGGTGGATTGCCTGATCGAGACCGCCGGCGGTCTGCATCCCGTCGAAATCAAGTCGTCCGCCACGCTGCACCCGGATTTCTTCGCCGGCTTGCAGCGGTTTTGCGACCTGACCCGCACCCCGGTCCGGCAAGCCAGGTTGATCTACGGCGGCAATCGGGAGCAGGTGTTCCGGAAGATGCGCGCCGTTGGATGGCGGCATGCGGAGTTTTGACGCGTCGTGATCGAAGGCGCGCGGTAACCACGTATTCGGCGGCTTCGTCGAAGCCGCCCTACCGCCGCAGAACTTTCCAATGGTCGGAAAATCCCGCGCGAAAAGTTCCAATGATTGAAAAAATCGCGATACGCCGCGCCTCACGCGAACCGCGCGGGCCGCACCGCCCAAGGCTTCACGGGTCGGACTACGGCCCGGGCCATTTCCCAAGTAGTTATGACTGAAAATGGCCATTCCGGCCTTCTTAGCCGGCTTTTTTGACCCCGAAAATAGCGGATAACGATTCGACCGATACCATGCCACGATGATCGACAGCGGTAGCCACTTGATGGCGTGCCTGCGATACATCGATCTGAACATGGAAGCGAATCTCATACTGGACGGGAAGCGCGAGCAGGTAACCCGTACACAAGAGTCGGCAAGAATGTGGACCTTGCGCGAACCCGCGGTCGAGTGCTTCTCAAACGCAGAAGACGAGGCAGACAAATACGCCTGCGAAGCCAAGAATCGCCATTCCCAATCACACGTCATTGCAGATCAAGCCGGATCGAGGTCCGACGCGAATGGCCATTTCATTCGGCCAGTTGGCGAATCTTCGTTTCGAGGTCGGTGAGGATGCGCAGCTCCTCGCTCATCGGGGGCGGTGGGGAGAAGAACATTTCCTGCATGGATGCATCATCCTTTTCCAGCGCGGGCAGACGTTCGGCCGGAGACACCAGCCGGAAGGTGGCGGGGACGGCCAGGTCGTAGCGCGCCCAGGCGGAACGGAAATAGACGGACTTGTGAACGACGACCCGCTTGCGCAGTTCTACGTCCGCCAAGGCCCGTCCGGCCATGGGTGAGGCAGCGAGTCTTGCGAGGTCGTGGTAATGCCGGGCATAGCGGGCGGGCATTTCGCTGGCAGTGTCGCGATGGGCCTCTGCGTGAAGCAGGGTCGCCTTTTCCCAGAAGGTCCGTTCGGCAGCCAGCGCCTGTACGGTGGCAAGGCCAAGTGGCAGATTGAGGGCTTCGCCAATGAAAGAACGGATTTCCCGGCCCTCGCGCGGCCAGTTATCCGAGCGCGCGCCGAGTTCGATACGAACGACCGGCTGGATATAGGAAAGTGTCTGCGCGCGGGCGCGTGGAAAACGAAAGAGGATGGTTTGCGTGTCAGCCGCGTCCAGTTCAATGGACCAACCTTCTTGCATACCCAATTGCTCTTCCACACCGGCGCGAAACGCGGGCAGCAGGGACTCGCGGATGCAGGTGACGCTGGCCTCGGTGAGCGCATCCAGCCGACGGCGCTGCTCTTTGCCGGTGGCAGCTTCAGGATCGCGATCCGCAGCGAAGCCGAGGAAATCACGATGGAGCGACACGTCCACATCCTCGGAGAACCGGTCGATAAGCCGGAAGACTTTCGAGAGCGAGGTGCCGCCCTTGAACACCAGATGACTGCCCAGGTCAGGCAGGGCAAAAAGGATAGCGAGGGTGCGGCAGACCCAGTAGTCCTTTTCGAGAATGACGGGAGCAAGACCGCTCTTGCGCGATGATGCATCGAGCAGTTCTATCCGCTCGCGCGGGCTCAATTTCTGGTAAGCGTCTTGAGGCATGCTAGCGGGCGATCTCACGGAAATGGGGACGCATCCATGCAGGCACACGGTCGAGGTCCGGCATCAGTTGTTTGCGGTCAGCCGCGGAAAGATGTTTGCGTATGATCCTGAGATGGTCAGGGGTAACATGGTCTTTGCCGAGGTCACGCAGGGCTTGGGACACCAGGCCGCTGGCACGCCCGGACAGGCTGAGCATGCGGCCCGTATTCCGGCGGAAGACGATCTTGAGCTTGTCCAGTTGTATCGATGAAGGAGCGCCATCTGTGTGATAGACCAGTTGGGCCGGCACCTGGGTGCTCAAGCCAAGCTGATTGGCGGCCACGGCCTTGGACGGAAGCAGTCGTAGGTTCTTTTTCCGTGCCATGGCTGAAACAATCGCATCGGCCCCGGCGACGGTCTGGCCTAGGAGCGGGTGGAAATGAGGAATGTCGTAGAATCCCCGGCTGATCCGGCGGATTTTTCCATCGCGAACGAGGCGGGTCAGGGTCATGCCGATCGACCTTGGGTCGCCAAGATCCGCGAAGTCGTTCGGCGTAAATACCCAGTCACGAGCCTTTTGCGCCATGCGGAGCAGGATCTTCCGGTGGTTGGATGTAGATATGTGGCCGCTTTTCATGTTGAAAATACTGCATTCTTTTTTCAACAATTCAACAGAAATTATCAGGAGGGCGGACAGGGTCGATCCCCTGAAGACTTCTTCTTCGGATCGACCCCCATTAGGGCCGAAGTAGGGCGGTACGGGTCCTTGCATACGTGCAGATAGGCCATGACGGCGGACTGTGAGGTGGGGGATCATGTCGCGGAAAGTACGACTGCGGTATGCAGGCGCGGTGTACTGCGTGACGTGCCGCAGGACGGCAGAATGACGCGCGCAAGCAAGCGGTGGCATGGCTGCTGAGGACGCGCACGACGGTCGGGGGCCGATGGAGCGCATCCGCACGTTTGTGTTTTGAAGGTAGGGCGCCCCGATCAGATCGGGGCGCCGCGGTAACCACGCATTCGGCGGCTTCGTCGAAGCCGCCCTACCGCCGAAGAAATTTTCAAGCGTTGGAAGAAGCCGGATGGGATTTTCCGATGATTGGAAATTCCTCCGTTCGGCACGCCGCGCATCACGCGGTCGCAGGATAAGGGTCTTTCCGAAGTCAGGTATCCCTAGCCAACCTCTTCGCAAACTCGTCCTCTTCCAGGGAAATCGGGCCCAAGTACGGAGTGCGTCGTCCAGCCAAGTTGCTCCTCTCGGGACGGGCACCGGATTCGTCTACTGTGTGAATGAAGAACTGGCAAATCTCCATTCCTGGGTACAGTGCGATAGGAATCTCGCCCACATTGCTGAGCTCAAGCGTCAAGCACCCGGTAAAACCAGGATGCACCCCCGTTGCCGTTGCGATAATCAGCCCACGCCTTCCCCATCGTGACTTGCTGGTCACATACCCTCCGAGATTCATCGGCAACCGAATCCATTCCAAGGCCACTCCCAACAGGAAACTGCGGGGATGTAAAACGAACCGGTCGCCAAAACGTACATAATGCAGCTTCGTTAGGCCATGCTCCCCGACTTTGCCCGCCTCAGTTTCTCGGATGTCCAGCAGCGAGGCGCGGGTTTGCCTCAACACCGCAAACCAGCATCCCAAGCGCAGATCAAGTGACGCCGATACCTTGCGTCGCAACGCGTCTAAATCGGGCTCGGGGGTCACAACAAGGGGATCGCTGCCTTTGTCGCTCGTCGCTAAGAGATCCGCGAGCTTTGCTGAGTTCAAAATCATGGACCACTCGCCAGTTTTTGCTCAATTTCGAAAACTTCAAGACTCTTAAGAACGATCTCAGAGAGATTTGACTCGCGATGTTCGTCATAGCCCGGATCGGAGAAGAACTGCGACTCGCTAAGACGCGCCTGCCATGCGGCGTTCATGATGTTGGCTAATCCCGCCGCACGTTGAACTGGCACCATCAGCGCCATCCGTCTTGCACACTCCTTCACTTTGGCGGGATCGCGAACAGGAACGAGTGCATCGTCTGCGTGTTGCTTCGCCTGTTTGATCAGTGCGGGGAGCACAACCCCCCTCGCAGAGTCAGCAAGTGAAAGAAGAAATCTTATTTGTTTCTGGTCATCTTTCGGCTCAGCAAGGTCTGCAAACATCCCAACGTAATCTGCCGGCTTGGTAAGTCCGTACTCATCGGCGGCCGAGGTCAACGCCTGTGCACGGTCTCGATGATTGGGATAGACAAGCGGTCGACGGCCCTCACGGAAAGGTGCGATTAGATACGCGGCAGCATAAAGATAGGCCTCACCAAAGATTCGAAGGCCTAGAAAGTCGCAATATGATTCCTCCGCCTGCCGCATGGCCCATGCCCTTGCCGGTTGCCAAGTTTGGCGTGTAAAGAAGTCCGTCTCCAGTCCAGATCTCTCATGCCCCGGGAAGAGCGTCTCATATTCAGACCACCTCTTTTGAATTTCCGAGACAATGTGGTCCTCTATGGGTAATCGGTGCGGAACATCATGTCCGAACGTCGACCACACGGAGTGTCCCAGCTCGTGGCCAGCCAAAGGAATCAGGAACGGGTTAGCTGACTCGGTGGCAGGCAGCCCGATGAGAACGAAGCCCGGCAGGTGCTCATATCCAATCAGCGTGAATGGAGAAAAGCTCCACTCCGACGAAACAATCAGCTTTGAGTCCGATCCCATCACCTGACGACAAAGTCGGAGCAAGGGACCGTACACCTCAAATCCGTTCCGAACGTTTGTTGATCGGAGAATGAAGCCAAGGATATCGAGCGAACCTTCGACGGTGGCAAAAGCCGTCTTGCAGGCATTCTCAACGGTATCAGGCTTGCTGGAGTCGGTCAGTTGTCCAAGAGATTCTTCGTGCTCCCGGAAAATGTCCCTGATCGCGTCCAAGCCATCCTTCGCATGCAAATACGGAAACTCCGATCCCTCAAGTCGGTCGATTTCCTGAAGAACTGCTCGGACCTGTGCCCGAACCGCTTGGAGGATGAATGCATTCACTCAGGCAAGGCGCCTATAGCGGCTTATAGGGCGATACTCTTGAAGCGATTCGCGATAAGCGACCAGCGCATTCCCAAGCGCAATGCAGAAAAGCCTAAGCTTATCAATACGTTCGCTGTCAGAGGTCGATCCGACATGCTCCATGTTCCCCGCGATCTCGACAGCGCGGTCAACCACATCGTTGAGCGTCGAAATACCTGGCTGAGCTCCCGATTCCAGCAGAGCTTGACCTACAATATCCACAGTTGCTGCATCGAGTCCACGGTTCTCCCGCGCCTGACCCGAAGGAAATTCGAAAGACTCTCGAATGAAGTCAGCCAGCAGGCGGGAATGTTTGAACTCTACCGTCTTTCCCTGCAGGGCATTATCGAACTCAATTGCCGCGCGCGACGCCATCAAAGGAAGTCGCGGATCAGACGCCCGAAGGTGGGTGGCGCGGTTAGGCGCGGTAGTCATTGATATCTCCCCGGGGCCAGATGAGCTCCGAAAAAGCGCCTTGAATAGGCATTGGGTCCATACTTCCGATAAACACCATACATCTCAGGCTGATAGGGAGTGAAGCTTTATTTGGGCGGGAGCGAGCGCACAACTATTCGCGTGACTGGGCAGATTCCCAACAGATTCCCGATCCAAGATTTTCAATCGTGCGGAAGATCTATGCGGACCTCATCGGCCGCACCGCCAACGTCATCAGCCAGCACCCCGCAAACACGGCGGCCAGGGCTGCGGCCGACAGGAGCCCGCGCGTCACGGCCCCGCCCGACGCCTTCAGCGTCACGGTCATCTCGGACAGCGGATTGATCTGCAACGCGCGATGGAAATCGAGTCGTACGCCTTGCAGCGGCACCGTCACCTGGATCGCGGACACCGGCGCGGCGGCCGCGGCCTGCTGGTCGATCAGCTTCTCCGCGACCATGCCGAGGCTGTCGTTGTCCTCGGCGGAGATCGATTGCTGGACCTGTTGCCCGACTTCCGGCGTCCATTGCCCAGCGTCGACGCCCGCGGGCACCGGCGCCGCGTCCGGCTCCAGCACGTTGCGCTCCGTCTTCAGGTTCGCACGGCGGCTGACAAGGCCGACGATGGCCTGTTCTTTCGCGAGATTGCGGTACTGGACCCGCGCGTCTTCGTTGAAGTCGGCCTTGCTCTGCGAGAAGTACAGCGCGGATTCGAACGCCTTGCGCGCCTCGCGCTGGTGGCCTTGTCGCGCCAGTTCTTCGCCTTCCTTCAGCACGCTCTCCGCGCGGTGCAGCTTGTTCTCCACGTCGAGCCGCGCGCTTGCTTCATAGTCGCCCGAGTCGAAGGACAGGATTCCGGGCAGGCCGGCCTTCTCGTCGCGCTTCAGCGTGCCGCCGAAGCCGTAGTAGCTGTAACGCGGTGGCAGGTAGAAGCTCCACGCGATGTCGGTCAGCGGCAGGTCGAACCGCGGACCGGTGAAAAGATGCCGACGCGTGAGCAGGCCTCCGCGCGCGCCGCCGCTGTAGATCAGTTCAACCGAGGCCGGCGCGGCGACGACGGCGGGATCGAGCGGGATGAGCAGCGCGTTCTTCTCCACGAGCGGTGTCACAGGCTTGCCGTTCACAAACGTGGACCAGACCCTGCTGCCCTCCGGCAATTCGGTCCTCAGGAAGCGCAGGTCGCCGACCTGCAGATCCATCGCGACGCGCGTGATCATCTGGTCGTCTTCCGACACCACCGACGTCAGCCGTACGTTCTGCACCGTCGCGGGCAGGACATCCGCCGAGCCGTGCCGGACAATCGACAACTTCAAGGCATAGTCCGCATGCGTGCTGCGGTAGCACAGGATGGCGTTGGAAAGGTCGCCCGCGCCGAGTTCCGACGGGATGGACCGCGCGTCCTCCTCTTTCAGGCCCTCGGAGACGGCGCTGGGTTTCACTTGCAGCCGGCCGCCCGCCATGACGACGAGGTAGCCGCGCTGGCTGTCGGTGCCGAGCGCGCGCAGCGGGGCGACCGCCGCTTCGTGTGCGTCCGGGTTGAACGGCGACTGGTAACTCGCCTCCAGCGCATACGTCTCGATGACCTTGTTGTGCAGGTCGACCTGCCAGATGCCGTTCGTCCTGTCGATTTCCTGCACCTGCGCGATGTCGCGGCCCTGCACTGTGAGCGTGACGCCGGGTTCGGGCGCCTGGAGGCGGAACGACTTCACGCCCGCGCCGTCGATCCTGTACTTCACGAAACAGTGCCCCTGCAGCAGGCCTTCGCTGACGTCGACGCGCTGGAGCACGTCGGCCTTCACGACGGCATGGATCACTTCGGTCTTCAGTGCGATGAGCCAGTTCGGGCGGAGCAGCCGGAAGGCGAGGTAGCCCGGGGAATCGATGCCGATCTCCTTCGGGTTGATCTCGCTGACGCCGTCCCGCTTCACCGTCGTGAGTCGTACGCCGCGCTCGCCGGAAACCGCGAGCGTGCCGGCGTGCTTGAGCGCGTCGGCGACGCGGACGGCGGGCACGTCGATCGATTCCTCGATGCCTTTCTCCGTGCGGGCCAGCGAGAGGTTGACCGAGGTGTCGCCCGTGACCTGGTTGCGGAAATGGACGAGGACGGCATGGCCGCCTTCGCGAACCTCGTCCCAGTGGCTCACGTCCGTGCCGGTCAGCGATTCGATGTCGTAATTTTCCGGGACGCCGATCCGGATCGAGAAGATGCCCGCCTTGGAGACGCCGATGGTGAGGTGCGACGAAAGGGCGATGCGTTCGTCCGAAATATCGAGCTGCGCCTGCTCGGTTACGCGAAGCTCGGGCGTGACCTGCTCGGCCTGGACGGACGCGGAGGCGGGGAGCTGGTGGTAGCGGAAGGCGCGCTTGATCGCCGCGGGGCGGCCGAGACGGTGCGCCGCCGCGGCGGCAGTGGCCGCTTCGGGCGCGAAATCGCCGATGTTCATCGGGCTCAGGCCCTCCCACGTGTCGACGCGGACCTGGACGTTGTCGGGTGCGGCGACGGCGATCGCGCCGCGCTGCCGCGCGGCGTTGATCACCTCGGGCACGGAAAGCGTCACGCCGTACGGCAGGCCTTCCTGCGCGAGTTGCGTCACCACCGTCAGCAGGAAGTCGCCCGTCACGGGTTTCTCCAGCAACGCCTCGAGCAACCTGGATTCCGGGTCGAAGCGCCACGTGCCCAGGCCGTCCGCGCGGACCGCGGTCACGCTCATTCCGGCGGGCACCTTCATCGTAAACGCCTGGATCTCGCCCTGCGCGATCTGGTAGCGCATGAGATGGGTCAGGTTCACCACACCGGGCTCGAAGACCGCGAACGTGTTGACCTCGCAGAAGAAAACCGACTCCTCGAGCTTCGTCTTCCGCTCCTGCGGTTTCCACGCAAGGGTGGCCCGCGATACGGGCCCGAACACCACCGTGGTTTCGAGCGATGCGTCCTTCTCCTGCGTCTTCAGCAGCACGGCGTCCGGGGACGACACCTCGAGCCCCTTCTGCGGGAGGCGGAGGACGACCTTGTTTCTTAGCGTTTGCGGCAGATCGATCCCGATCCGCCATGTCGAATCCTGCTCCGTCACCTCGACGAGGTAGTTCAATTCCACGCGGTACGTACCCGCGCGGTGGGCGTAGAGGCGATACCCGTCGGGAAGGTTGCGCAGCGTGAGCCGGCTGGAGCCGAGCCTGTCGCTCGTGAGCACGCTGCCGGGCGAGAGGACGCGGAATGACGCGGGCTCCTCGAGCGTGAACTCGAGGACGGCGCGAATCTTCGCGATTTTCTCGTCGCGCTTGCCCGTACCCGGGGCATCGATGTCCATGGTGACCGACGTCATGACCGGCGTCGGCTCCGGCTCCGGCTTCGGCGGCGGCAGGATTGTCGCCACCGACGTGGTGGCCAGCGCGAGGAACGCGAGCATGCGCAGTTGCGCGAAACCGGCGGTCTCGGGCACGGCCGTGGCAGTCGGCGGTGGATAACGCTCGACGTACCGGCGGCCCGCCGCGCGGCACGCGCGGACCGCGGCCATGAATCCGGTGAGCGGGATGATGACGAGGGTGCCCATCGTGGCGACCGCGAGGGTGACTTCGGTCTGCGTGAGGCCCCAGACGAGGACCGTGAGGCCGGTCACCAAGGGGATTGCGGTAGGGGCCTTGCGACGCAGGGCGCTGGCGATCAGGAACGCGCCTGCGGCGACGCCGAGCACAAGCCCGATGAGCGAGCCGGACGTTCCGATCCATGTGGGGACGATCCGCAGGTCGAGTTGGAGGGCGCTATCGGCCAGGCTCACGGTTTTCGTGAAAGCCACCTCCTGCACGAGGTGCCGCATCGGCATGGCGGTCAGGACGCGGTACGGCGCGGACACGATGCAGACGAGCGCGATGAGGCTGGCCAGGATCGCAAGGCCCCTGAAGCGACGCCCGCGGGCCGCGTTGTACGCGGCGCTACAGGTCAGCAGCACGAACGCGATGGCGAAGAAGAGGAAATGCGCCGCGTACATCAGGACGCCGGCGAGGGTATTGGCGAGGCGTGAGATCAGCGCGCGGATCCCGACGGCGGGCAGCGCGGTGTCCGGCATCATGTTGCCGCCCGCGCGCGAAATCGTGAGGCCGTGCGGGAGGGTGAGGCTCCATTTTGCGAAGACCGACTGTGCGGCCGTGACCGGCGCGGCCAATTTCAGGCCGCCGAGGAAACCGAGTCTGCCATGGCTCTCGGCGTAGACGATCTCCACGCGCGAGGGCTGGTTCGGGTCGCGGTGCCGCGGCAGAGGAATGAGGATGCGGCCATCGCCGGACGTTTCCAGCGCCTGCACGGTCGCACCGTCGACCGCCGTTGCCCACAGCTTCGAGCCTTTTGGCAGCGTAACGCCGAGGTGTTGCTCGGACGTGTTCTTCACGTAGTAGAGCGCCTTGGTAACGACCTCGCCCTCGTCGCTGATGCGCGTCGACAGGGTCGTGTGATCCGCGACCTGGCTGAGCAGGGGCCGCGTGTCGTAGCGTTTGAAGGAGATGTGGGCGATGTGCGGGATGCGCACGTACTTGTAGGCCTCGAGCACGGGGTCGTTGACCAGCAGCGCGTACGATTCGGGAATTTCCGCGCGGTCGATGCGGATCATTGACGGGTCCATCGTGCCCGCGCCGTCCGCGTACAGGCTCGCGGCGCCGGCCACCACGATGTAGCCCGACTCGGTGCCCGTGCCGACCGTTTCGATTGCGCCCGCGACGAGCGCGTCGCCTTCGTACTTGAACGGATGGTCGTAGGTCACGAGCAGGGTGTAGTCGCCCATGATCTTGTCCTGCAGCGCGATCGTCCACACGTTGCTGTCGTTCGAGCGGCCGCGGATGTCGCGGCCCACGAACTCCACGTTCTGGAAGGACGCAGGAACCGAAACCTTGAGGTTCCGCACCGGGGCGCCGGAGATGTGATATGTGATGGTGCAACTCCCGTACGCCGCGCCTTCGCCGATCGACACGAGGTGGAAAACCTCCGAATGGATCGCGGGGGCCGCGGCGTCGACCGCGAGCGCGAGCGACCATTCGCCGCTCTTGAAGCGGAACGCCTGCTGCGCATCCGGCACGCGCGCCGGCAACGAGCCCGTGTTCACCTCGCGCAGGCCGTTGGCGGTCGACGCCTTGAGCTGGATGCCCTTCTCCGCGCTGACCACGATGTACCCGCGTTCGGCGCGGGCATCGCGGATGCGAAACATGGGAGCCGCAAACGACGTTTCGCCTTTGGCCAGCGACCGCTCGAGCCGCACGTTGACGAGCGTCCGGCCGAGGACCGCATCGCGGAAAAGACCCGCGTGATGCGGCGGTCCTTCTCGTCGCGCACGTCGTAATCCGAAACGTTCGCGCCCGAGACATTGGCGACGATCCAGCCCGGGTCCGATTCGATCGCGATCTCGCGCGCGGGGGCGTCGCGCACGTCCAGTTCCGCCGCGGCCTGGAGGACGAGGTCGTTGTCGCGCAGGGACAGGATCAGCCGGTCCTCGCTGTTGAACGCGGTCACGATGTCGTCGGCCGCGAGTTCCAGCGTGTAGGGCATGTTGGCGTACTGGTACGCGTAGCTGCTTCGGGCGGGCAGGGGGCGGGGCTGGTCGGCCTTGAGCGCAACGGCGGGAAACGCGGACTGGTCGACTTGCGTGAGGCCCATGGCCTTGTTCACGAGAAGTTTGATGGCGCTGTCCGTTCCCATCATGAGGAAGCCGCTCGTGCGGATGACGTCGAGCGGCCGTACCGCGGGCAGGTCGAACGAGCACGGAAACTCCGGCAGCACGAGTTCGCTCTCGACGCGAAGCAGGTACCGTTCTTCCTGCGGCCGGCTCAGGGTGACGAGAAGCGTCCGGCTCTTTGCAGCGTCCTCGTCGATGCGCCACTCGCGGATGTCCGTGCCGCTGACCTGCGTGATGTTCAGGCCCGCCGGAAGGGAAAGACTCACCTGGTTGAGCGCGCCCTGGACGATGCGGTACGTGAAGATCGTGTCGAGCTTCAGCGCGCCCACGCGGGCGACGGCGATGGAATTTGCGTCGCAGGCGACGACGAGTTCCGCGTCGAGCTGGCGGACCTGCGGCTTCCAGCGCACCTGGAACTGGTCGGATACGCCGAGGTACGCGGTCACGGAGGAGGAACCGTTCGTCGCGTTGCGGTCGACCTTCAACGCGCCGGGGAAGGCGACCTCAAGATCGTCGCGGTCGCAGATCATCGTCAACTTCCGCACGTTCGCGGCCGGGACGGTGAAGCCTGTCTGCCGCCAGTCGCCGTCGCGGCGCGGGACGCTCGCGAAATCGAACGACACCTTCTGGCGTCCGCGCGCGTCGAAGCGGAGCACCATCTGCTTGCCGTGCCGGGCCAGCACGACGTCGTCCGGGAGCTTGTCGCCGAGGTACGCAACATCGCCTTCGACGAGGGGCAGCTCCGTGCCACGTTTTTTGACGTCGGCGGAGAACGAAAGGTTGAACGTCACGTTCTCGCCGTCGATCCGGCCGGTGACCTGCAGGTCGGAAACGATCACGTCGGACGGGACCGAGGCGTGAGACGGTGAAGACAGCAGTGCGGAAAGAACGCAGACGGAGATAAACGTTTTCATGACTCTTTTCCCATTATGTTCAACCACGAATTCGTGGTTGAACTTCTTCATTGGTTCGCTCTCGGGAGACTGGACGCGGAGTGCACGAGCGAGAGCAGCTCCTGCACCTGCGGATCTGTGCCAAGTTCAAGGGCAACGGGCCGGAGGACCCTCGCGACATCTTCGAAAGAGCTGCCGTCGGCGAACGGGCTGACGCGGAGGATTTCGGCGAATTCGGCGACGCACGCGGCGAGCTTGAATCGCGCAGCGGCCGAGTCGAATTGCGGACGGAGGCCGGCCGGGAGGATTTTCCTCTCGATCTCGAAAACCTGGCCGGAAATCGCGTCGCGGTAGCGGACGCGAACCGTGCCGAGGGGAGCGGCTTCGTCGCCCGCGAGGTCCATCTCGTAGAGCGCGGTGACGGCCTGGCTGGCGCCGACCTCGCCGGCGTCGACCGCGTCGTTGCGGAAATCCTCGGTCTTCAATTGACGGTTCTCGTAGCCGAGCTGGCGGAAGCGGGCGACGCGCGCCGGGTTCCACTCAACCTGGATCTTCACGTCGGTTGCCACGACATCGAGCGTCGCCGACAGGTTGTCGACAAAGATCCGCTTGGCCTCGTTCAAAGAATCGATGAACTGGTACGTGCCGTCGCCCCTGTTCGCGAGCGTCTCGAGCATCGTGTCATCGTACGTGCCCGTGCCGAAGCCGAAGACCGAGCAGAGGATGCCCTTTTCGCGGGCCTCCGCGACCGCGGCGAGGATGTCCTCCGCGTTCGCGCTGCCGAGGTTCGCGACGCCGTCGGAGAAGAACAGGACGCGATTGATCGCGCCGGGCTTGAACGCCGCCGCGGCCACATCGTAACCAAGCATCAACCCCTCCTCGAGATGTGTCGAGCCGGACGTCTGCAGGCCGTCCAGCGCGGTCCGTATGGTCTCTCTTTCAGCGACCGGCGTGTGTTCGAGGACGAGGCGTGCGTGCGAGTCGTACTGGACAATCGCGACGCGATCGTTCGGGCTGAGCTGGTCGAGCAGAAGGCGCAGCGCCTGGCGCGCGAGCCCGAGGCGGTCCGGCGTGTCCATCGAGCCGGAGGTGTCGATGACCAGTGTGAGCACCGCCTCGTGGCGCCCGTTCGCGCTGACGTTCCGGCCGACGACACCGATCTTCAGCAGGTGGCCCGGGCCGAACGCGGACGGCGCCGCCTCGGTGCTGATGGTGAAGACATCCTTCCCGGGCCGCGTGTAGCCGTAGTTGAAGAAATTGACGAATTCCTCCGTGCGGACCGCCTCGGCCGGAGGGAGGGATCCGTTCTGCATGTATTTCCGGCCGAGCGTGTACGACGCGGTATCGACATCGATCGAGAACGTCGAGAACCGGTTGGACAACACCTCGATATAGGGATTGGAACCGTAGGCGCGAAAAACCGGCTTGGCGGGCGGCTCTTCCCTGGCCGACGCCAGTGCGTCCTTGATCCGGATCGTGACGTCGTCGTTTGTTGCGGCAGGTGTGTCCGGCTCCGTAGCGACCGGCTTGAACGTCGGCAGAAAGCGGTAGTAGACCTGCATCATCAGGGCGGACAGGGCGGTCGACGCGGCCTGGCCTTTGAACGGGCTGGCGGTGTCCGGCCGCGCGGGCCAGCTACCGTCTTCGTTGGCCTGCTGCAGCAACGCTTTGATCGTCGCACTGTTCCATTTTGCCCAGCGCTGACCGCCGGCGCGGAACAGCGCCTCGTGGACGCCGAGCCACTGCTCGAGACTGCGCGAGGAGTTCCAGTCGAACGTCTCCGCGGCCAGTTCATCCAGTTTCTGCCGCGTCGCCGGGTCCTTCGCGTCGCCGAGCAATTGGAGCGATGGTGCCGCTGTCGGCTCGGAGCTGGTCCGCAGGTTCGAAGAGAGTGATTCCTTCGCGCGGGCCAGGTCCGTGTTATCCGTTCCGGCGAGTTGCGATGCGCGCAGGGCCGGCGCAGCCCATTCCCCGGGCGCGTTGCCGGAAAGCGTATCGCTGATAACCGCCGCGACGCCTTTATTCATGGCCTGCTTCAGGGTTGGGATGCGCGTGAGCCCGTACGCTTCACTGATGGCGTAGGTCGCCAGCGCGTGCTCGGCGGGATCGGCTGAGAAGCGTCCATCCCCGTCCTGGCGTTTGAGGACGTAGCGGAGCGCTTTCTCCACGGTCTCGCCATACTTCTCCGATGCCGTGGTTTCTCCGTGCGCGAGGTAGGCGAGAAGGCCGAGGCTCGCCACGCCGGGCTCGGCGTGGTTCCAGGACCCGTCCGCCCGCTGGTTCTGCTTCAACCACTCGAGCGACTTCACGACCGCCTGCTCGGTGTAGATGCCGTAGCTGTCGGCATACTGGCTGCGGGCGCCGGCCCGGCCGCCCGAGGAGCGGCCGGCGTACAGGCCCTTCATGACCAGCGCGCCCTCGCGGTCGTTCGCCGCTGTGATCGCGCCGACATCAACGATTTCCTCATTACGGGCCAGCATCACTGGTTCAGGACGCGCGCTGGGCGCGGTGATCGCGATCACGGCATCCGATTCCGCGACCTTGACCTCTTTTTCTCTCCGGTCAGGACGTTCGGCGCACCCCACGGCGCGTGAGATGGATTCGGCTACCGCCACGTCTGAGACGTCGTCTTTCCCGGAGGTCATTTCAAACGAGACCGGCTGCAAGGCGTCGCCTGGCGGCGCCGTCTTTGCGCCTTCCATCTTGTTGTCTACGGCATACGCGTACCCCAGTGCTCCCGCCGCGCCACCGCTGAGATTGGCCTGTTCGATCGACATGTCCAGGTCGGCGCCGTACGTGTCCTCCGCCGGAAGAGGCGCAGATTCGGGCGCCGCGACGACAGCGGAAGCAGGGAACTCCGGCGCCTTGGCGCGAGGCCTGCTCTTCTCGAGATACGACCTCTTCCCGGCATGTTCTGCTTCGAACGTGTCGATCATCGCGACCTGCATGGCGGGTTTGGCGGGGGCCTGCTGTTCTGTACCGGACATGATGGCGCGGTAATCGACGATATTCCTTGCCATCTCGGCTTTGCGTTTGGACGCACGTAGCGCCGGCATGAAGAGGGTGGCGATCAGTGCGATGCATGCGGCCGCCGCAGCCACCTGCAGGATCGGGCGTGGGTTCTCGGTCAGCCACAGCAGGAGCCCCGGAATGCGCCAGTGTTTCAGGCGTTCGCGGCGGCGCTCGTCGAGGCGCGCGGGCGCCGTGGATGACTCGACCGCCAGGGCAGGGCGCAGGAGATCGAGGGTCAGCTCCAATTCCTCCACCGCTGCCCGGCAGTCGGAGCAGGTTTCAAGGTGCTTGCGGACGTCGTCGCTGCGGACCGGGTCGAGGTTGCCGAGCAGGTGCGAGGTGAGAAGGGGTTCAATGTCGTGGCAGTTGTTCATGACAGCTCTCCCGCCTTCGCAGGGCTTCCGCCGTCGCCGCTACGGCTATGGCGGACAAAACGGCGAGGCATGCCCGCCTTCGCGAGGCTCTTGGAAAGTTTTTTCACGGCGTGGTGCAGAATGAAGCCGACGTTGCTTTCGCTCTGGCCGGTGATCTCACTGATCTGCTGGTACGGCATGCCTTCCTGCAGGCGCAGGATCACGATCTGTTGCTCGGCGGGGTCCAGTTGACGGACGTGCTCGAGCGCGAGGCGGAGAGCGTCCTTTCTTTCGAGTTCCTTGTGTTGCTGGGGTGGGGTGGTGTCGGGCGACGCGTCGAGGTGCGCGCGGTGCAGGATCTTCAACCGGTTCTCGCGCCGGATGTAATCGACGGCGTGGTTGTGGGTGACGCGGTAGAGCCAGCTCGTAAGGCTGCGCGTCGGCCTTGCGCCGTCGGTCCAGCCGCGGAGCAGTTTGAGGAAGGTGTCTTGCACGACATCCTGCGCGGCGCCCGGGTCGTTGACGAGGCGCGCGGCATAGCGCAAGAGGGCTGACTCGTGTTCGGCCATGATCGTCTCCAACTCGGCCTTTCCGGTTTCTTCGATGTCGCTCATGTTGACCCTCGATCACATCGATCTCACGGCTGGGACGATCACCAGCAGGATGTTCTTAGGAAAAAAATGAAAAAAATGCGATCTTCGCGGCGGATGGGTTTCCTGACGCTGATCTCCGCCTGGAGGGACGGCCTCCCGCCTTCGTTTCATCGCGCATCACGCGATTTAAACTACGGCGCGGCTCGCCGTCCGATGCGGACACGCGGAGCGTGTCCCTCCTGACCCTCATTTCCGTGCTATTCCGCCAGCAGGGCGCGCCGCGCGGCGGCCAGCTCGTTAAGCTTGGACTTATCCAGCTTCGGATACTTCAGGTCGAGCGACCCGAGAGTGTCGATGACGGCCGATGCGACAACGATGTGTGTGAACCACTTGTTGTCCGCAGGCACGACGTACCAAGGGGCTTCCTTCGTGGCCGTGTTTCGGATCATGTCCTCGTACGCGGCCATGTAGTCCTTCCAGAAGCCGCGTTCCTTCACGTCGGCACTGGAAAACTTCCAGTTCTTCGCCGGGTTATCGATGCGTTCGAGGAAGCGCTTCTTTTGCTCGCGCCGCGATACGTTCAGGAAAAACTTGCGCACCACGACGCCGTTGCGGTCGAGGTAGTGTTCGAAGGAACGGATGTCCTTGTAGCGCTGCTTCCAGATGTCCTTGCCGACCAGGCGCTCGGGCAGTTTCTGGCCCGCGAGGAATTCCGGATGCACGCGCACGACAAGCACTTCCTCGTAGTAGGAGCGGTTGAAGATCCCGATGCGTCCGCGCTCGGGCAGGTGTTTGTTGCAGCGCCAGAGGAAGTCGTGGTCGAGTTCCTCGTTGGAGGGCGACTTGAAGGACACGACCTGGCACCCCTGTGGATTGATGCCGGACATGACGTGTTTGATCGCGCTGTCCTTGCCCGCCGCGTCCATGGCCTGGAAGATGAGCAGCACGGCCCATTTATCCTGCGCGTACAGCTTGTCCTGCAATTCCGAGAGTGCCTGGACGCCGGCCTGCAGCGCCTCGACGGCCTTGGGCTTGTCTGCCTTTGCGAAGTCGCCCGTGTCATCGGGGTCGTAATCCGCCAGGCTGAATCTTGAGCCATCGTTCACCCGGAAGGGCTCGGCGATCTGGCGCGCCTTTTTGATGAGTTTCTTCATCCGCTCCCTATATAGGTGCTCTCCGGCGGCAAGGCAATGCCCGCGAGATTCCTGAAGAGGCGCCCCTCGGCTTCGCTCAGGGCAGGCCCTACGCGCAAGAAGGAATCACGCAAAGAATGCCGAGGCGCAGGACCAGGCGGGCCATAAGGGGTGGAGCGCTTTTGCCTGCCCCGCGTAGCCTCGGCGAAGCGGGGCGTTCTTTGCGGCTGAAACCCGCTTTCATTCGCGGTTCAAGTTTCAGGATCGGATGGAACCACTATCCATGAAAGCCTCCCTTGCTTGCGCAAATTCTTTCGACCGCGGATGGCGCGGATAAACTTCGGTTTGGACCGCAGATTGCAGATCAACGAAGAGGAGAGGATTTGAACAGGAGGGAACGGAGAGAACAGAGATAGATCCTGGAGCCTTCTCCGTTTTCTCTGCTTGCTCCTGTTGGGTTGCGGCTCTGCAGCGCTACGTTTTCGTGGTTTTCCGCCTGAGGCGGATCCGCCTTCGCGGAGATATGAATCCTTACGGATAAGGCCACGTCATCGATGACCGGAAGGTCAGACGCAGAAACCCCTACGGAAGTGGAATGCGCCCGCGTACGGGGCCGCATCGCAAAACGGCTCGCGCATTCATGCCGCCTGCGGTAGTATTGTCACATGTAGCAATTTGGACGGCTGAACCAGGCTGGGTTGCGCCGTTACGGAGGACGTTGACATGACCAATAGAATTCGTGATTCGTGGATGCTCGCATTCCTTGTTGTGGCACTGGCGCTGTTTGCGGCCGGTTGCCGGATGGTGGGATATCCGGGCGGTGCTGATGCCCTGGCCAGCTTCGAGTGGCAGCTTGTGGAACTGGGTGGCGAGCCGGTCGAACTTGAGGAGGCGGAGCAGGCGCCGTACATCACCTTTGACGCGGAGAAGAACCAGGCCGAGGGCTACTCCGGCTGCAACAACTTCTTTGGCAGCTATGCGCTGGAAGGCTCCGCACTCAAGTTCGGGACACTCGGTGGTACGCTCATGGCGTGTCCGGGGCATGATGATGACCTGGAGATGCGATTCCTGGCGGCGCTCAGGCACACCCGTGCATGGCGCATCAAAAGCGGCAAACTCCAACTGCTGGCCTCAGATGTCGTGGTTGCGCGTTTCAAGCGCGCGCCCTAGTTCGTATCGATTTTCCCGCGACAATGCGGTATCCTGCGGCCCATGAATAAATACCTTGTCGCAGCCAGTGTGGGAGCCCTATGGCTGGCCTGTGCCGTCGTACGGGCTGATGAAACCCAGGCCGCACCCGTGGCGACGGTTGCAACCCCGGCCGAGCCGAAAGATGAGACCGCGGCTATCAAGCGCGAGCTCCAGAAGGTCAACGAGAAGCTGGACAACCTCCTGAACAAGGGCGATGCGTGCCAGCAGATCCAGCAGGCCCTGCGGGACCTGACCCGGAAGATCGAGGAAATTGATCGAAATCTGGACCGGCTCGACGACAAGGTCGACCGGATCAACCGGAACTGAGTATAGTCGGGAAAGGAGAAAACGACCGATGGCCCAAGCCAACTACAACTTTGCGAAACGTCAACGCGATCTGGCCAAGATAAAGAAGAGGGAAGAGAAGCGGTTGAAGAAAGCCAGCCGCCGGACAGAACCGTCCCCGGATGCTCCGTCGCCACCGCCAGAAGAAGTCAAGCCCGCCGGTTTCTAGTGTAGTGTCCCTTAAATAGGTAGACATATAATTCAGGAAATTGCTATGTTTGCCGGCATGAGCAGAACAGCATTGGTGGTGGATTTGGATGCCGAGGAACGGATGGAATTGACGCGGTGGGCTTTCTCGCCGGGGA
>JAZDKY010000136.1:0-4573 GCA_043802525.1 bacterium | reverse complement strand
AACCGCCGGCAGGGTCCGCGGCCGTCGCGGAGTCCGCAGGGCATCGGTCACACACTGGTTTCCATATCGGTCGAATGCGATCCGCAGGGCCGAAATGTTGAGGGCTAGAAAATGTGCGGACGTCCCGGTTCTTGTGAGTGACGCTATGTAGCGCCCGATATCGTATTCCGTGACATGGCCCGGAGCCCTGCCGGCCTGCTGTGCGAAACGTCCAACGAGTTGAAGATACATACGTCGCGTGGATGGGCGGTAAGCGCGCCGTTCCAAGGCCAGATCGAGGAGCACGTGCAGATTGCCCCACGTGACCGGTGTCCCTTGCAGGGATGAGGTATGCCGTGCACCAGATGCCGGATACTGATTCAACCTTGCGGCGCAACGCCCAACGAAAGGGTGGCGGCGCAGAAACCTCCGCGTGCCGCAGGAGCGCGGCAGTCCAGAGATCGTCCTGTTCATCATCGGTTGCATCTCAACGTACCCGATAGCTTCTCAGGACTCCGACGACCGGCCCGGCGAGACTGAATCCCGGGGCGTCGGCATTGACTTCGATCGGTTCGAACGCATCATTTTCCGGCAGAAGTCGATACCCGTGCGCAGTCTTCTGAATCCTCTTCACGGTCGCTTCGCCGTCGAGATAGGCGACTGCGATGGTCCCGTTCTCGACGGTGGGCCGGTTTCGAACGACGACATAGTCGCCGTCGACGATGCCGCAACCGGACATGCTGTGTCCCTTGACGCGGACCGCAAAGAGGTCCTGTGAGCCAAACATGCTCTGAAGATCCAACGTGCCTTCCACGTTCTCGATGGCGGCGATCGGTGTTCCGGCAGCAACGTCGCCGACAATCGGAATGCCACCGTGATCATGAACCAGCCGTAGTCCGCGGGACTTGCCGGGTGTCCGCTCCAGATGGCCCTTGCTCTCCAATGCATCCAGATGATCAGTCACACCTTTGGGTGAGGCGATGGAGAATTTCGCGCCGATCTCGCGAACGGTCGGTGGGCGGGATTCCTTCCGGGTCTGATCATGGATGTAATCGAGGATCTTCTTCTGGCGGTCTGTCAGTGGCCTTGGGGCATCGGTCATCGCTGTTTTCTCCTGAAAATCACTTGTACTATACAAATGTATAGCATGCGGTCTGCGCATGTCAACCAACGATGGTGGTCGGTTTTGAATTTCGTATCCAGATTCAAAACCGGCCACTACCCAACCAACGAATCACCGTTGTGTGAGGCTGCCATGGAACCCACCAAAAGCCGCGCCACGCTTGGCATTCGGGCGGGCGAGTTTGGCTTGATCGAGCGATTGCGCGAGGCGATCTGCTTTGCCTGCGGGCACGGACGTGAGTTCCCGCCGCGTGAGTCGCGTACCGCGCCAACGCGGTCACGCGATTGGGGACAATGTCCCCTCATGGGCGGACGCGCCCGCAGGCTAAGACGTGATGCAACGCGGTGTCGCACCGCGTTGCAAACGTGGCAGCCCCGTTTGGATGCGGCACAGCCGCATCCATCACGGCCGCGGAGCGGCGGATTGTTCGCGCTTCGCGAATAATCCGGGTCAGGGGCCGACGATTCGTGCGAATTCGTGTTTGTTCGTGGTCCTCTGAATGGATACGGCTACGCCACCTGCCCTGAGCCTGTCGAAGGGACCTGGAGGGTGAAGATGCGGTAGTTGCTGATGGCGACTTAGTGGGTGTAGCGCCCGAGGCACTACGACACGCCGAGGGCGCGGAGGGTCTGGTACGTTCCCAGTGCGACGAGATAGGCGAGGGCACTCATGTAGGCGATCTGGAAGATCGGCCACTTCCAACTGTTCGTTTCGCGTCGCGTGACGGCTTGCGTGGCCAGGCACTGCGCGGCGAGCACGTAGAAAACCAGCAGGCTGACGCAGGTCGCGGTGCCGAAGACGGGCGAACCGTCCGTGCGCTTCGCGTGACGCAGGGTGTCGTAGAGGGATTCCGGGTTTTCCACGGAGCGATCGGATCCGACACCATAGACGATCGATAGCGTGGAGACGATGACCTCCCGCGCGGCGAAGGAGCTGATGATCCCGATGCCGATCTGCCAGTCGAACCCGAGCGGACGGATCACCGGCTCGATCCATTTCCCGAGCCGGCCCGCGAATGAATGCTCAAGCTGCGAGCGGTTCTCCAGCACGTTGGCCCGGCTTTGCAGCGCCGCGGATTCATCCGGCCTGCCCGCCGCCGCGAGCGTTTGCGCCTGCTCCGTCATCTGCACAACTTCCGGGGAAGGCAGACTCTTCGGGTACGTGGCGAGGGCCCAGAGGATGACGGAGATGACGAAGATGACCGTGCCGGCCTGGCGCACGAAGACCGACGCGCGGTCGAGCGTGTGGAGCAGCGCCGTGCGGAGACTGGGGATTCGATAATTCGGCAATTCGATCACCAGCGGTTTGCTCTCGCCCGGCAGGAAGGTTCGCTTGAGCGCGAATGCCGCGCCGAGCGCGGCGGTGATGCCGAGCGCGTACGCGCCGGTGAAGACGAGCGCGGCCTTGAACGGTTGGTGCAGGAACAGCAGGGCTGTAACCATCGTGTACACGGGAATGCGCGCGGAGCAGCTCATGAGCGGTGTGACGAGGATGGTGACGAGCCGGTCGCGTGGGTCCTCGATCACCCGCGTCGCCATGATAGCCGGGATCGCACATGCATGCGCGGAGAGCAGGGGCACGAACGCCTTGCCCGGCAGCCCGATCCGCCGCATGAGGCGGTCCATCACGAACGCCGCCCGGGCCAGATAGCCGGTGTCTTCCATCAGCGCGAGGAAGAAGAAAAGGATGCAGATCTGCGGCAGGAATACGAGGATGCCGCCGACGCCGCCGATGATGCCGTCGACGAGAAGGCTGCGCAGGTCGTTGTCCGGCAGGTGCGCGCTGAGGAAGCTGCCCGCGCGCGCAAACAGGCCGCCGATCAGGTCCATCGGCACCGTCGCGACCTGAAAAATCAGGAAAAACATCGTCAGCATCACCAGCGCGAACGCGAAAAGGCCGATCGTGGGATGGGTCAGGAACGTGTCGATCTTTTCGGTCCGATGGCTCCGCGCGACGGGCGGCGTCTTCACGCAGCGCGCGCTGATGCCCTCGGTCCACGCGTAGCGGCTCTGGAACGGACAGGCCGCGCACCCGCTGCCGCACGCAGGCGCTGGCCGGAGCAGGAACGCGTCGGCCACGGGGTGCGAAATCATCCTGGCGATCTCCGCCTTGAGTGCGCCCGCGCCGCGGCCGGAACGGGCGGCGACGGGGATGACCGGGCAGCCGAGTTCCTTGCTGAGTCCGGCGACGTCGACCTGGATCGCATCGCGCTCGGCGAGATCGATCATGTTCAGCGCGACGATGACGGGGATGTCGTGCTCGAGGACCTGGCTGACGAAGAACAGGTTGCGTTCGAGGTTCGTCGCATCGACGACGAGCACGGCCGCGTCGGGTTTGCGCTGTTTTGGATGACGACCGAGGAGGACGTCGCAGGCGAGTTGCTCTTCGGGCGTCGCGGCGTTCAGGCTGTAGATGCCCGGGAGGTCGAGCATGTGGATGTGGTGTCCATCGATTTCGAGTCGTCCGATCTTTCGTTCGACGGTGGTCCCCGGGAAATTCGCTGTCCTGGCACGGAGTCCGGTGAGCGCGTTAAACAGGGTGGTCTTGCCCGCGTTCGGATTGCCGACGAGGGCGATGATATGGATCCCGTGGCCAGCGGCATGGTTCGCCGGCCGGGGAGGGGCCAGGGTTGTCGTCAGGAAATCAGGCATGGCAGGTATCCTGTGATCGTTAGCCATTCGCGCAGTGCTGGGCATCGCACCGTTCCACGAAAACGCGGGCGGCGAGGCGGGCGGAGACGCCGAGGCGCGAGCCCAGCACCCGGACGATCAGCGGATCGCCATGCTGGATGAGTTCGAGGGACCGGCCGGTGCAGACGCCCATGGCCATGAGGCGGCCCATGTCGTCGTCCCCCGCATCGACGCGCCGAACGACGGCGCATTCGTGGTTCTGGAGACGGTCGAGCGCGACCCAGGCCGGGTCATCCAACGGGGTGGGGGTCGTTTTCCTGATGACGGGGTCGGGCTGCATGGTTTACATAGTGACTATATGATTTATATATCAATCAAGATCTTGTGTCAAACGACCGCCCGGGGGTGGCGGCGGCGCCTTGTGAAAGTGCCTTGCGACGTGGTAGGGCGCGACGTCCCTGTCGCGCCGCTCCTCGACAAGGCTCGAGACAGGCGGCGGGGCGGGACGCCCCGCCCTACCTATCAAAAAAACAATTCCAGAAGGCACCTCGACTCCCGGGGTGACGTACTGTGCCGGCTTGAACGTGCCCGGTGTAGCCGCGCCTCTATGAGGCGCGCCTGCGCACGGCTCGCAGAGCCGTGGCTACACGATGGGGGCAAACGGCGCCCGTGAACAGTTTGCGCTCGGCGACAAATGACTTTCGCTCCAGCGCGGCCCGCTCGCCGGGCCGAAGGTGAAACGCCAAAATCTCGTCGACAAGGCCATGTCCTGTGAGTACTTGTGTTCACCATTTCCTTTAGGATCCATCCATGAACTTTCCACGCGAAGCGGGCATCCTGT
>JAZDKY010000135.1:0-11847 GCA_043802525.1 bacterium | reverse complement strand
TCACCACGCCGACCGGGTTCCGGGATCGGACCATCTTCGAGGTGCTGTACTCGACGGGCTTGCGCGGCGGCGAACTCTGCAAGCTCACGCTCTACGAGGTGAACTTGCAGGAACGCATGATCCGCGTCGTTGAGGGGAAGGGCCGGAAAGACCGCGTCGTCCCGGTGGGGAAGGTGGCGACCTCCTATCTGGCCGAGTACATCAAGACCGTGCGGCCGATCCTCCTGGGCGAGAAGCAAACGCCGGTGGTCTTCGTCACCGCCCAGGGCGAGCCGTTCAAGACCAACAATCTCCGGTCACAGTTCATGCTGCACCGCGACCGCGCCGGGCTGCCGGACATCATCACCGTGCACAGTCTCCGCCACACGTGCGCGACCGAAATGCTCAAGGGCGGCGCAAGCATCCGGCACGTGCAGGAACTACTTGGACACGCCTCGATCTCGACGACGCAGATTTACACGCACGTTGTGCAGACCGACTTGAAGAAGGCGCACGCCCGGACCGCGCCGAGCGAGCGCCGCCAAGCTGTGGACGTGCCGACGTTCGACACCGCCGCACCGTCCTGGAACGACAACCGCAACGCGAAGTTCTGGCCCATCGTCCACGGCAAGGCAGCGGCGAGAAAAGCCGGAAAACCTAAGGATAACGCTCGAAAGGAAGTGGCAACCTGATAGTATGCTGGCCGATGCAAATGACGTGTTCAGAGACGGCAAGCCTTGGTTCCTACGCGGTGTTTTTTTACCCCGCGGTAGAAGCTTCTGTCCTTAAGGTGGAGTCCATTGAGCCGGATTCGATGGCGAATCTTCAAGAGATCGAAGATGGCGACGGCAATCCGCAGACGAGAATTTTTGTCGTTCCCATTGCCCAGCCGACGGGATTTCCGGTCGCTCCCGTTACGGTGAGAGCCGCCATCATGCCGAGCCTTGACGAGAGCCAATTGCCAGACTGCATGACCCTGCAGGGCGGGACCGGATCCGAAAAGTTGATGCGAACGATCAGCCGCTCGATTTCCGCAGGCCCATCGAAAACAGAACTTACCTTCGATTGCTGCGGGTCGGACTCGGGGCTTAAAACCACGGTCTATGTCTATGACGCAAAAGTCGGTCTGTTTGCCGATGCGGGCGATTACCAAAACATCGATGTTGGGCACAGTTGGGGGCGGTACAGCATCGATGATGATACGCGTCTTGATCTGATACCCCGTGATTATTGGGACTATCTGCAGGAGATCGGATTCTGGCCCTCTATTGAGGGCAACGGGAACTGCGCCGGTGACGTTCGTCTAGGCTCAAGTGCCGCTGGCGGGCACTGGCCTACAGGGTGGAAAGAATACCAGATATTGTTCAGTGCGCTGTCGCTCGCCTTACCAGACGCAAAAGCCAGCGACGACAGTCCTCCTTGGTACAACCTCTTCAATTACAACTGCACGGATTACGCCATCGGTATTGGCGCGGTTGTCAATATTTACACAATGGATCCTTCCGGCGTGAGCACGCCCTGGGCCTATTCAAGTTGGTTGAACTCCCACTGACCAGAATCGACAATGAAATTCATTTTGAAAATCCTCGTGGTGGTTCTGGCCACCGGGTTGTGTGGCGCGCTGGTCTTTCTCCTGGAGAAAACATCGAATCGACAGAAGGTCAGCCAGGTACCAAGTCCTCAACCTGTTCGTAAAAAGCCGAGTCTTGCGTCTAGTCCGGTCCCAGTGCCGACGAATACAGCGCCGCAAGGGCAATCTCTCGTGGCAACCAATGTTGCTGTTTCGCGCGCCGTGCAAACATCCTCGACCGCATCGGCTTTGCCAGCGGAGCTCAACTACAAGCCAGCAGTGTCGATCATCCGGAACGGAGCTTTGCTTCCTCTTCACAGTGCGGTCAGCAACGCCGTTTTGTCGGTGGATCGGATTTTGAAGTCACAGAACTTCAACGTTCATGAATACAGCCGAACCGTATGGCTGGTATCGGAAGACCACGCGCAATCAACGGTGTGGAAGATATTCCCGTACAAGACCAATGCGGTAGTCGGATCTGTCGAGGCCATTGTTTACCAGGACGCGGCAATGACCCAAAAGGATCCAGCGCGAAGCTTCCAAATGAGTTTCGATCCAGAAACCGGCGCTCTGCGCGGCTTCTCGTGGGCCGACAAACACGAAGTGCTGCTTGTACTGACGAATGGCACTTCTGATTATGCCCGAGATCTTGGCGGAAAGATGGGTCTCGTAATGCGGTGGAACAAGCAGGGCGATCTGGTGTCGAGCAATGTTTATAACTGGGCCACTCGAGGGCAGTCCATAGGAGCAGAGCAACAACGGGGCAAAACTCCCTACAGGCTCGGCCCGACATCCGCCGTTGAAGCTGCAACGGAATCTTGGCGGCGCGGGCAAGCAAACGAGAGTATCGTAACAAACAATGTTCAGCCGCAGTCCCCGCTGAATGCCCCGACCTCCCCTTGACCCAACGGACCACCCGCCCGGCCCGCCGCCCTTCCGCCTTCGCCAATGTCACGATAAGTGTCGTCACCGTCACGATAAAGGCCGATAAGGGTCACACATTCACACTTCACTTCTAAGGTCGTGTGCCGTTGCATCTGCTCGCCGTTGAATCTCGAACCCCCTCCCGCCCGCCGCCCTGTGGCCCGGTAGACGGCCCTTTGACCCTCCGCCCTCCCGCCCTCTGCGCGCGTGGCCGTCGGTAGGGAAGTAGGCCGCCGCCACGCGCGCGCCCCCGGATGACCACGCGAAGCGCGTGGCGATGAGGATCACCCCGGATGCCCCACGGCCAATAAGGGTCGGGCCGATAAGGGTCGGGGCCGATAAGGGTCGCGATAAGGGTCGCGCGATAAGGGTCGCACCTTCACTTTTCACTTTCGGGCCGATAAGGCTCGCACCTTCACTTTTCACTTTCGGACACGCTCTGCTCCCACCCACAGCCCTGTGGAGAACGGTTTTGGGTCGCACCGCGTGTTTTTCTAGAGTTTGCCGCGTCAGGGTCAGGTCTTTGGATGTGACAAATGGGAGTGTCTGGGTAGTTCGGCCCCCGGCGGCGGCCGGATCGTTCAGGTGAAAAACTGAGCGGGGAAGCCGAGGCGTTCGCGCGCTTTTTCGTTTCCCCGGCGCCGCCGGGGTAGACGAACGGTACCATCCCGCGGCAAACCGACACTCCGATCGAACGTGAGGGACTTGATCGGGGATGGGCTCAAGAAAGCGCTTACCGTTTTTCGATCCAGATGGGCGAAGACCACGCGCGCTCCCATTGGCACGAGACGTTCAGCGTCGCGGCGTCCTGCCACACTTTGACGCGGTAGTACGCGTAATCGTACGGAAGCCGGTCGATGTAATCCACGTGCACGGTCTGTCCCCACGCGTTGTTCGTGGCGTCCATCACGCAGGCGCTGTTGCGATAGAGCTGGATGCGCGCAATCGCGTTGGTCGGCGAACCGCCCACGGCGCGGATGTGCATACCGACCTGGGCCATGTTGGTATCCGCGAGGTCCGCGTCGTGATACAGCGTGCCGCCCATCGGCGCGACCTGGTCGCCCAGCTTCGCCGTGAACTCCAACCCGATTCGTCCGCCGGATGTGCCGTACGCGTTTCCACCCGTCAGCGATTTCCAGATCGCCTCGCGCTCGCGGTTCGTCCACGTTGCCGGCGTCTTCGCGCACATCACCGGGATTGCCCGCGTGGGTGTCGGTGGACGCGATGATCCCGATCTTGTACACGGGATTGTGGTTCACCAGCCAACGGTCGAGCGCGCTGTTCACGGCGGCCGCGGCGCGGAAATTGTGGACCGGCTCCTCGGCGCCGTCGATTTCCGAACCACCGTGGCGCGAGTAGATCTCGGCCAGGGCGCATGCATCCTCGCGGAGGTAGTTGGTCGACCAGTCGGTCGCCATGCTGATGAGCGGGTCCTCCGTCTCGTTGGTCGCGGCGGGCTCGTTGCCTTTCGCGGGATGGTGGGGAATGACGATGTAGTGTCCGACGGAACTGGTGCTGTCGAGATAGGCCAGCAGGGTATCGACCGCCCTGCCGGGGTCCGCGCCGTGGGCGCGTGGCGGGAGATGATCGAAATCATGGAGAATGATGTTCTTGTGCCCGTTGCCGTCAGGGATGCGCCAGTTCAGGGCGGGCGAAGAGAATCCCGTCTTGGTGAATTCAAAGGCGGGGAACACGACCATGTTCGTGTGCGACGCTTGGAATGCAATCTCCTGCGCGATCGTATTCGTCCATTTCGCGAGCGTGTAGAAGCCGGGGATGTTCGTCTCGGCGTGGTCGGTGATGGCCACGAAGTCGAGAAGACCCACGGTGTTGCTCAACGCTTCCGCGGGTATGAACAGGCAACCCTGGCGGTTGGAGGCGTCGTCGGAGTAGGTCGTGTGCGAATGCAGATCGCCCCAGCATACGAAGGCGTTGCTGTAGATCGAGGCATGCCCCTCGCCGTCGCAGCCGAACCCGCTTGTCGCGATCGCAACGCGGTCGGTCGTCGATACGCGATAGATTTCCATGTTGGAGCCGCCGGCCAGGACGGCGACGCTGCTTGCGGACATCATTTCCGCGGTCACCACGTAAACCGATGTCCACGTGTTGCTCCCAAGGTTGCCCGACTGCAGGCTGTACACCTTGCCCGGCGAACTCGCCCAGGACATTTCCACAACCCCCGAGGTCGTCCGGGTCGAGCCGTTCCATGCGGTACGGGAAAGGGGATTCGTGGGATCTGTTCCCTCGACACACCACTCCGCGCCGTCCGGCGTGCCATCGCCGTCCGAGTCCGCTTTCGCCGGATCGCATCCGCGCCAGCCCTCCTCGAGATCGTACAGGCCGTCGCCATCGCCGTCCGTGTTCTCCGCGACGAGAATGTCGCCGATCTGCCACCCCGCGAAGTCATTGAACTCGCCGGACGGGCAGAGAAAGCGGAAGCGTACGTTAACCGTCTTCCCCGTGTAGCCGGACAGGTCGACAACGTGCCGCCGCCAGCCGCACGAGTCGCCGCAGCGATGCTCGGAGGCCGTGAACCACGCGCCGCCGCCGTTGGTGGAAAGCTGGATATGGCAATCGTCGATGCGGCTCTCGGTGTCGTAGCGCTCTACGAGCGCGAGCCGCGCGGGCACGCCGCTGAGCGCGATACCGGGCGACGTCAGCGTGCAGTCGATGGCGTTGGTGCCGTCGCGATACGAACCGGTTGCGTCCTGTCCGTACCACCAGGCATGCGCGTGAGTCTGCGTGTCGTGCTCCACGATGTGCCAGAGCAACGCCGTGGACACGCCTTGCGCCGAACAGACCCAGCCGTTGGTTCCGCCTTCGACGTCATCGGAAAAGAGGACAGCGCCGCGGGCGGCGCCCGCGATGAGCGCGGCGCAGCATGCCACCGCCATTGCGGCACGCCGCGTTCCAGAACACGTCGAAGTTAACGGGCGCATCGGCTTCATGCTGAAACGAAAGTACACATTCCCCTGCGACGTATTAACCCGAATTATTCGCGAAACGCAAATGATCCGTCTCAGGCGGAAACCACGAAAGGACACGAATATGGCTTAAGCTGAAGACACGCTCCGTCGCGTCCGAACCGTTGACCGGCCACGACGGAGCGTGGCCCTCCAGGCCGGACGCTGGAGGGACGCGCTCCCTGCCCGCAGTGCTACGCGCAGATGCGTTGCGAGCGGGCACAGCGTTGCAGGCGGGCGTCGCGTCAATAGGAGTTTTGCACGACGCTCACAATGATAATCCGTGTATTTGGACGCGGTAGGGCGGCCAGTCCCTGGCCGCCATTTCCTATTCGCGGCGCGCGAGGGACCGCGCGCCCTACCGGCGAATAAATGCTTGGTATCTTTATGAATTGGTCGCAGTCAGCGGGCAGGCGTGGAGAATCACCCAGGCTGCGCGCCTATGGTTTCACGGCCACCCAGTCGACGCTCGCCATGGCGGATGTGACGGTGACGTACCTCAGTTCCGCAACCGCACCACCGAAGTACCCAATCGCGGGGTAGCCATTGACGATGGCCATCGAAGTGTCGCTCCCCGCAGTCCCGTTGGTATCCACCATCACGGGCGCGCCCCACACGCCGCCGGTCGCGTCGTTGGCGCGTACGTATCTGATGCGGTACTTCGCCTGGGTATTGTCGTGATAGCCGATCGCGGGGTTGCCGTTCACCACGGCGAGTGATGTGTTGAGGGCCGTGACGGCATTCGAGTCCACGATGACAGGCGCCCCCCACGCCGCGCCATTGCTGTCGCTTGCGCGCACGTATTTCAGTCTGAATTGGCCCGTCCCTTCCCCGTAGCTGATGGCCGGGTTGCCGTCGACCACCGCCAGGGAGGACCAGAGGCCCACGTTGGGCGTGGGATCCGCGGTGACAGGTACGTTCCACGTCGTTCCGTCGGCATCGCTGGCGCGCACATACTTCAGACCCGTGCCGAAGAGATTCAGGTAGCTGATGGCCGGATTGCCGTTCACCACGTCGAGCGAGAGGTAGTACGCAAATACAACGCTGGCATCCGCAGAGACCGGCGCGCCCCAAGTTGTACCGTCGGCGTCGCCAGCACGCACATACTTCAGTCTGGACGACGACTGGTCAAAGAAGGCGATCGCGGGATTGCCGTTCACGACCGCCATGAACGGATACACACCCGTGCTTCCGTTGGTGTAAACACTGACCGGCGCGCCCCACGTGGCGCCGTCGGCATCGGTCGCGCGCACATACATCAGGTCATATCCCGTGTAGTTGAAGTAGGCGATCGCGGGGTTGCCGTTCACAACCTTCATGGAGGCGTACCGGCCTGTATCCCCGTTGGTGTCCACGCTGATCGGTGCGCCCCACGCACGGCCATCGACATCGTTTGCGCGCACGTACCGCAAGCTCTTCTCCACGCCGTCGTAGTAGCCGATGGCCGGATTGCCGTTCACCACCGCCAGCGAGGCGGCCAGGCTCGACGTCGCGCTGCTATCCAGGCTGACCGGCGAGCCCCATGCATAGTCGGTGTAGGGCGCAACAGCCACGTGCGTCGAAAAACCGGCCGCGGACTTGGCCGGCATGGGCGGGCGAGTCACGGAGAGGTCGCCCGGTATTCTGCCGTCAAAACTCAGGTTCACCGTCACCGCCGGAACCGTGTCAAACGCCGGGCTGAAGACCGCGCTCACGGTGGTGTCCACGCCGTTGGGCGGAATGGCCAGCCTGATGCTGCCCGACTGGTACGCTTTGACCAGTTGGTCCGGACCGACTGCGCCGGGCGCGAGCTTGTCGGACGTGACAGCGCCGTCCACCAGACTGGCGCTGGTGACCGACCCGGCGGCGAGATGGTTGCTGTCAACCGATCCGGCGGCCATCTTGGTTCCCGTTACTGCGCCATCGGCCAGCATGGCGGAGTTGATCGCGCCGTTTGTTACCCCACCGGCCAGCAGGGCATAGGGCACCGCCATCAACCGCTGTCGGGGGATCATCGGAATTCTATCAATCGTCAGTTCCAGCCAGCATCCCGCATTCGTCAACATCGCAGCCAACCCGGGCGCGTTGGTGCCGAAGGCAAAGGAGTACATTCCGTTCTGCACCGGAACCTGCCCGACCGATTCGGTCCAGAGCACCGTACCGCCCGTCTCGCCGTCGAAGACCGCCACCTGGACAGCCACATTGGTGCTCAGCGGATTGCCCGCGTTGTCCAGCAACCGTCCCTGAACGTACAACAGCGACGGAACCTGGGCTGAGACCGTAAGACCGCCCATGGTAAGCCCGCACAACAAAGACAGCCGAAAGATTCCGCGTCTCATATACCGCCTCCCTTCAGGAAACCTGGTTGCTGCCACGTTTGCAACGCGGTGTGACACCGCGTTGCATCACGTCTTTGCCTGCGGGCGCGTCCGCGTGCCCACAGGCAAAGCGGGTTATTCATGAACGCGTCGACGTTCATGAACAATCCGGGCAAACTACGGCGTCAGCCTGACGCCGTAGAAACTGTTCGGCCCACTTGCCGTATTCGTATAGCTGGGCTGCGCCACCTGCCACGGGCCGGTCCCGCCCGCGGCCGTTACGGAACCCAGAACCGTCGGATTCGATAAAAGATCCATCATACTGAATGCCGTCAACACCTCGTAGCCACGTCCCTCCCGTCCCTGCCAGCTCAGAACCACCATCCCGTTCGACCAGCCCAAGGCGGACAACCCCAGGTAGTTCGAGGCATCCAGCGGGTTGCTGCCGGCCATCGACTCGCTGATGTCGCTCATGCCGTCTCCGTCCGAATCCGAAAGGAACGGATCCGTCGGCGTCGCAGGATCAAACAGGTTGCCCGCCAACTCCACCGAGTCCGCGACGCCGTCGTTGTCGTCATCGGGATCGTTTTCGTCGATGATCGAGTCCGCGTCGTGGTCAAGATCGGAGCGCAGAATAGAGTGGTTGAGAAATCCGGCGTGAGAGATGTAAGCGGGACTGCTGAACGAATACGCGAGGACGCCGGGTCCGATCGAGGTCATGCCACGGAAACTTCCGTTGCTCGTCCATCCACCGCCGCTGCTCAGCCCGCTGATGTCATTCGTGACAGCCGCGGAAGAATGGGCATGGAAAAGACACAAGACAACAGGCAGCATGCGCCCAACAGCCCGGCGAAGACCATCGCCCGGCCGCCGGACCATCCTCGCGTCGCGTTGTGTGTGATCAGCCGCCATGATTTGGCTCCGCAAGACCAGCGCACGCCCAAAACAATGGGCGGCACGTTCCCAGAATTGCGCCGCTTGGAGCAAACAAGAACTCATACCGGATCGCAACATGAAGTGTCATAAAGGTGTTGGTAAGGCACGCTCGCTTGCGCGCCTCGCGCATTGAAATGGAAGCAATATCCGGGCCAAACCGGTCCGAAGTGGGTAATCATGGCGGCATGAAGGCACACGGATGTCTGCATCGCGGATTTGGAGGGCTGCTGGTCGTCATCCTGCTGGGGGCGATGGCGTGGTGTTTGTTCAACCGAAAGCCGGTGATTTACAACCCGGCGCATGGATACGGGATATCCAGCCCGCTCGCGGCGGAACGTGTGGCAGGCGCCGATGACCCGGCGTCGTGGGTTACTTTCACGTCGGGGCCTGAAATTTCATTAGAGCGTTTGGCGGGGCGCAGCGGGCCGGCGCTTCGGATGCACTATTCGTTTGCGGAGACGAACGTCGGCTGGGTGGTAAGCAGCCTGGCCTTCCGCCGCGTTCTGCCGGAGTCGGCGCGGCTGGGGTTCTGGGTGCGAAGCGGCGGGCAGCCGGCGAATCTGGAGCTCAAGATCATCGACGCAGACGGCGGCATCTTCGCGCGCACGTTTTCCAACCAGGTCGGGAATCCCGAATGGCGCTGGTTAGAAACCGACCTCCGCGTCCTGTCATACGTCTGGGGCGGAAGCAACAAGGTGATGGATGCAGCAGACCGGCTGGAACTTGCGGTGTCCCGCAACGCCGGGAACATGAATGAGGGGGACGGGTGGGTGGAGGTCGAGGGCCTGAGCCTGCTGGGCGCGAATCCCCGGCTGGAACTTGCGATGAGTCAGGTCGGCTTCGATACCGACGCGCCCAAGCACGCCGTGCTGCGCCTGGTCAACTTGCCGACCGGGGTGGCGGGGTCCCCGCGCGTAACAGTCGTGCCGCGCGGCTGGAATTTTCCGGTGATGGTGGCCGCGGTGAGCAACCGGGGCGAGCATGCGTGGGGCGGGACGTACTGGGTGGCCGATTTCTCCAAGCTGAAGGTGCCCTGGGCCTTCGAGCTTGTCGCGGAGCTGATGACACCCGACGGACCCTTGCGCGTCCGCTCCTATCCGTTTGAAGTCGGCCGCCGGATCGTCGCGCGGCGGACCGGTCTCTCGCAGTTCCACTACATCCGTTCCACGCGGTATCCCACGAATCATCCCCATGTGGATCCCGTGCCGGGCGGATACTACGACACGGAGTTCGACATCGAGAAGTGGATGACAACCACACCGACGTGGGTCTGGGGTATGGCGCGCTTCATGCGGTGCTTTCCGGGCGGCCTGCCTGGCGGGGGATATGATGCGCTCGACGAACTGCAATACGCCGTGGACTTCATGCTGGCCATGCAGGACCCGCAAAGCGGCGGGGTCTATGTCGCTGTCAACGGGACGTGGGGTATTGGCTGGCTGGCCGTCAAGGTGGAGAACGATCCACAGCCGCGCGTCCTGACCCGAACCCATGAACTGCCCGTCAATACGGCCTATGCTGCCGCCATGGCGGAAGCGGCGATGGCCATGAGACCAGCCGATTCGAACCGTTCCGAGGCCTGCCTGAACGCCGCGATCCTCGCCTGGAAATGGTGCGTGGAGAAGGATCCATCGGAGACCCCGGACGTCGGCAACCTGCTCTGGGCGTCGATGCGCCTGTACGAGGCGGCGGGTGGGCAGGTCTACCTCGATACGGCGCGGAAGATGGCCGAGAGGATTTTGCCGCGGCAGTTTCTCGATCCGGCGCGAAGCGCCGACGGGATTTACGGGAGATTTTTCCGGACCAGCGGCGGCAACGATTTCAACTATCAATACAAGTACGTTCACGCCGTGGGGATTGAGCTGGGGCTGATGGAACTGGCCGGGTCCTTACCGGTGGGCGATCCGTTGCGCAGGCAGATCGTGGACGCGATGACGATCTACATGGAAAAGTACCTCGCGAATTCTGCCGCGCGGAACCCGTATGGCGAAATCGCCACGGGGCTTGAGCTCGACTCGACGACGGGCCTGTTCAGGGCGTGGCACCTGACGCCGCCATGGGCGCCCGTGGCCCATCATGGTTTGAACTGCGACATCCTGTCGGCCGGATTGGTTGCGGCGCGGTTCGCGAGGCTGACCGGCGACCGATCGTTCAACGCGCTCGCATGGGACCAGCTCCAGTGGGTGCTGGGCCAGAACCCGTTCGGATTCTGCATGATTTCGGGCATCGGCCAGACGAATCCGTGGACCATGGCCGAATACTGGGACAAAGGGCCGACGCTGGGCGGGCTTGTGAACGGCCTTGTCGCCGCCGAGGTGCAGGATACGCCGTGTTACCGCGACGGCTGGCACAGTGACGAGTATTGGAAGCCCCACAACGCCATGTTTCTCGCGCTGACCGCGGAGCTGGAGGGCGAACCGCCAAGGCCCTGATGTGAAACTTATCCTCCGGCGGCGGGAACGAGGTCATGACCCGGAGGGGCAACTAAGACGTTCTGGAGGGACAGCCTTGCTACTCTGCGAAGTAGCGACTCTGCTTCGCTACGTAGCACGAGCCGGCTGTCCGAATCGGGCACATTGAAGTTTCTCACCTGAACGATCCGGCCGCGGCCGGGGGCGGGACTGATAAGGGGCTTCGTATCGTGCGGGCAGACACGTATTCTGCGCGGCGCCGTCATTTCATCATCGCACTCGTCCTCGGCCATTCGATTACGATTAGGATTACGATTACGACTATGATGCAGAGCGGAAGGGGCTTGTTCCCGCCACGCCCGAGAGATGAGAGAACGACTCCAGAAGTTGGCAGTTTCTTCTTCGGATCGACCCTTTCCATCCCAGCAGGTACGACTGAACGATCCCGCATCCGGTCGGAAAACTCTCTTGCAACGCTTGGGCAACGAGCTTGATGATGAAAAGCAGAAACTGCCTATCACCACCAAACGTAAGGAACACCAGAAGGGAATTGACATAACCTGTTCAAAATCGGACGGAACACGCCAGCGCGGTGTTTCTTGCGCGGGGATAGGCAGAAACTGCACAATCTGGCTCTTCTGGGAACTTGGGGGCTAATTTAGAAATCGATGCGACGTTATCCGGCGGCGTTGAACACGTGCGTTGTTATAACCCGCTCCCATGGAGGGAGCGATGGCAAGGAAACGCGCGCGAGCAAAGCGATGGACGGT
>JAZDKY010000134.1:0-40299 GCA_043802525.1 bacterium | reverse complement strand
TGCCCCTGCGGGGCATCCCGCCTTCAGCGGGACCGGGCTCCTGCACAGGCCAGGGGACAGGAAAAGGAGCCCATAATCGTCCACCGCCCATGCGGAAGTGTAATTGTCGTCAATGCCCGGTTGTAATTGTCATTGACCAGGCCCGCCCGCCTTCGGAGGGCCTGCCCGCCTTGGGAGGGCCTGCCCGCCTTGGGAGGGCCTGCCCGCCTTGGGAGGGCCTGCCCGCCTTGGGAGGGCCTGCCCGCCTTGGGAGGGCCTGCCCGCCTTGGGAGGGTTCAGTGGTTTCCTTCTTCTTCGGTTGCGGCTGTGCCATCTTGGGTGTTTCGTGGTTTCCTCGATTGAAAGTCAACCGGCAAACCCCTACGGAAGTGACATGCGCCCATCCTCGCCGCGCTGTGACCGCGGTCCGCGGTCTTTCAAAGGACGCTTGTTGGAAACTTCGACGGGTCGGTGGCATCCTAATTTGGCGCGGGCGGCAATGAATCGGGAGCGGCCTTCAATGCTTTTTGTAGTCATCACTTTCGCGCTCCGCCCCACTTCCAATGCCAACCATTTTGGTAGTTTCAACGAAATGGTGCGTCGCCTTGACCTTTTGCGCATCACAGCTCGCTATGCCCCTCTCCATTGCGTTGCAGAAATTGCGCCAATCAGAATAACCCAGGAGCAGCATCAACTCGCGCGCGTGCCAGTACTCCGCGCCCTTCGATGACACCCTCCTCGCCTTCTCAAACCCGCTAATTATTTCCATGTTTTGGCTCATCCGGCATTCTCCTGATTCGGGAATATATGCGCTAATTGGCAGCGACAATCAACATCCAATACACTTCACACACTTCAACACACTTCAACGCACTCTTGACTTTTTGCAGCACATTCGATAACAGGCTGCAAACGATTGGGAGGAACGCGCCATGTACGCCCGAGGAATCATAGAGAAGAAGATCGCGACCAAGCGCATCGAAATAGCGGCGTTGAAATCACAAATTACTGCAACAGAGGCATTTGTATCTGGCCTTGAGGAAGCATTGAAGGCACTTCCGAAAGACTCACAGGCGGCGGTGACGATTCGACCGGGCACAAACATCTATCGAGCGTATGAGCATCTAAAGAAGGTGGGGAAGCCTTTGCCTATTAGCGAGCTGCTTAAGGCCATTGGTCAGGATGTGACGAAGGAAAACAGAGTTTCTCTTAGCGGCTCTCTTGGTTCATACGTGCGTAGACACGCGGTTTTCACCCGTTCAGGGCCAAATACATTTGGTCTCGTGGAATTCAGCAAAAACATCGGAGGCCAGGAACCTCCGGAAGATTTTGGAGCATTGGCGACGTGAGCCTGTCCTGCAACCGCCCGCCTTCATTCCAAACCATGGATGCCATCCGGAAGTGGTTTTTCGGTGACGGGCGCGACAAGACGTGAAGCGGCGTCGCCATTTCAGGCCACGTCCTTTGGCTGGCCAAACCGTGCCTGCTTGAATTGCTCGTACCGCTGAAGCAGTTGCGGTGTGACGGACGACGGTATCGTCTTGAAGGCAGCCTCCAGATCGGCATTCGTCAGTTGCGGATCGCCCTCTTCACGGATGCTCCTGCTGAGCGCGGATCTCTTGGCATCGTTGACGACGCCGACAATGTCGCTTCCCGTATAGCCCTCGATCCGTTTCGCCCATTTCTCGAAATCGAAGTCCGGCCCGAGCGGGACCTTGTCCAGGTGCATGTGCAGGATGCCAAGCCGGGCCGGATCGTCAGGAAGGCCCACATAGATCTTTTCGTCGAATCGGCCGGTCCGGAAAACGGCTTCGTCAATCTCCCAAGGCTTGTTGGTCGCCCCAAGGACCAGGAGCACATTGTCGGATTCCTCGAACCCGCCGATTTCCGCAAGGAACTGCGTCACCAAGCGGTTATCGACGACGGAATTTCCGCCGCGTTTCGGGAGCAGTCCGTCGACTTCGTCCAGGAAAAGAACGGCAACGGATTGCTGCTTCGCGGACTGGATGAGCTTGCGCAGCCGCTGCTCGGATTCTCCGTGCCACTTGGACCGTATCTGGGCGCCCGACGCGTAGTAGAACGGCGCGTCGAGCTGGCTGGCCACCGCCTTGCCGAGAAGGGTCTTGCCATTGCCGGGAGGGCCATATAGCAGCACGCCGCCGCCGGCCCGCAGTCCCAGTGCCTTCGCCTTCTCGGGCGATTTGAGCGGCAGCACCACCATCTCCATGATCGACTGCTTCGCCTCTGCCATCCCCGCGATCATGTCGAACGTGACATTGGGCTTTTCGGTCACCAGCCAGTCATCATCCGGCCCCTGCTCGTCATCCTTCGTCCTCTGCCCCTTTCCCTCCGTCTTCCGTCCTCCGTCCTCCGTCTTCCGGGAAACAGGGGGCCTGGTCCGCAGCCTCTCCGCGATCTCCAACCACCCCTCCGCATCCTCAATATAGCGCTGGCCGATGTTGCCGGCCGTCTGCGCGGCCAGGGCGTACGCGAATTCGGCGGCCTTCGCCGCGTGGAAAACGGCATTCCCGACGCGGCCCGCCCGAATGTCAGACTCGCACAGGCTCTCGTGCTCCAGTTTCTTTTCGAGGAGAAAACTCATGAGAACCTCCTTACTCGCCGTACATGCTGCACAACCCCGCCTCGGAATGCGACGCCGGGGCCTTCCCCCTCGACAACCTCAGGGTACCGGCCCCGGCCCCGCGCCGCGTCTTTGTCGCGCCCAAAGGGGCGCGATCCGGATGCCGGGACGGGCATGGAGGTGCTCGGACGGCAGGATCGCGGCGCAGCCGCGGGCTTGCCGTATCTGGCAGTTCGACGCCTCAGCGGGAAACACCCAGACCAACCCGAAAGCCATTGTTGCTGTTCGGATTCGATGGATCGTTCCTGTCGCGATACGCGCATCGTACGTTACCGGGTTGATTGTTGAACGACCCGCCCCGCACAACGCGCCGCGAACGCCGCTGTCATGTCCCGGCCCCCGTCTTCCTCCGCCACCCGCCAAGCAGGCTCCCGAGCTCTGCGAGCCGTGGGGCGCTGTACTCCATCAGGCGAGCGGGGAAGAATCCCATGTCGTTTGCCAAGCGGAGAAGCTGGCGCAGTTGCCACAGCTCGACGTCCGCACGTGCGAGGGCTACCTCATCGCCCGTCAACGCGGCGACACCAAGACAGCGATGAAAATCCAGCATACTTTCTTCCAATCGGTTTGTCAGCGTATGCCGGTAGACCTTGGGGAACTTGGCCGTGTGCTGGAACAGCCAGCCCATGAAGTCCCTTGTCTTGACGAATAGCGGGGATTCCGCGCGATCAGAACCGGACATCGGACAACAACCTCCTTGTGACGGCGGACGCATTCGCATGGTCCACGTGACTCAACCAGCCACGCACGGATGCGCCCACGCGCGCGACGGTTATTCGATTTCCCCTCCGCAGATGCCCGCACGTCCGCATACGTCGCCGGAAACGCGTCAGGTTTTCGCGAGCCACCCTTCGCGTCGACGGAAGAAGCCGGAAACCCAGGAACCGGAGCCCCTGCCGGGAAGGCCGAAGATGGGACTTGCCCGGATGCATCCTCAGGCGCAGCGACTCAAGGCACTCCTCGATCGGACCGCGCACGGGCTCCACCTTGCCGCGGTCGTGATCGAAAAGCACGAAGTCGTCGCTGTAGCGGACATAGAGGCGCGGCGAAAGTCGGGTGTGCACAAACTGGTCGAGTTCGTTGAGAAGGACGTTTGCAAAGAACTGGCTGGTCAGGTTGCCGATCGGAAGCCCTTTGGGCCGGAGCGCGGGCGCAAGCAGGTCGTCGCCCGCGAACCACATCGGCGGCCGCTCATCATCAAAGACACCCCGCCCGGAATCGAGGATGACGCGAATCATCGCCAGGACATCGACGTCCGCGATCTTCCTCTGGAGAACGCTCAGGAGCACCTCGTGATCCACAGAGGGAAAGAATTTCACGATATCGCCCTTGAGGAACCACGCGCAGTTGCGGACGCCCCAATGCGCCTTGAGCATCGCCGCCAGTGTGCCCTTCCCTTTCCTGCAGGCATACGAAGAACCGCTGAATCGCGCTTCATAGATCGGCTCCAGCACGTTCACTAGGGCGTGGTGCACAACGCGGTCGCGGAACGGCGCGGCGGATATCCTTCGCTTCTTGGGCTCCCAAACGTAGAAGTGGCGGTACGGCCCGGGTGTCCAGCAGCGGTCGCGCAGTTCCGACTGTAGCTGGAGAATATTCTCCTCCGCGTTGCTGTCGAACCTCGCCACAGGCTCGTCATACCGTTTGCCCCGGCGGGCCTTCTGATAAGCCAGCCACAGGTTTTCGAAGTCCCAGACCTGCGCGTACAGATGCTTGAAGGTTACGGCCATACATTTTCGGCCCCGCTTCGCGGGGTTAGTTTTCAGAACCTCAGAAACCAGAACCCAGAAGCTCAGGACACAGAACAACTACCATGCCTCAGCGGGAAACACCCAGACCAACCCGAAAGCCATCGCCGCCGTCCGGAAGCGAAGGATCGGTCCTGGCGCGATACGCGCAACGGACGCCACCGGGTTGAAAGTTGAACGACCCGCCCCGCACAACGCGCCGCGAAGCATCGGCCTTGTATACCTGGACCTGCGCGCCCTGCTCCGACCAGCCGTCGAGGCACCACTCCCAGACGTTGCCCAGCATATCCGCCAAACCAAAGCCATTGCGCCCTCTGGTCCCATAGCTGTCCACCGGGGCCGTGTAGGGCCAGCCATCGTCAAACGAGAAGCTCACGCTCCAAGTGGTTCCATTCGGCATCTTTTCCGTCCCCCCCACGTTCACTCGCCCTTCTCCGTCCATCACAGCGTCTCCCCACCAGAACCGCGTCTGCTCCTTTTGCGCTCTGCAGGCATACTCCCATTCCGCCTCTGATGGAAGGCGGTAAACCAGGCTCTCCGGGAGGCGGCCGCCGTCCCGTTCCTTACGAGTCAGCCAAGCGCAGAAGGCGGTCGCGTCGTTCCACGATATGCACACAACCGGGTGCGTATCGTCCTGCTCGAAGTTCGGATCCCGCCAGCTCTTACCCTTCATGAGCTTCCATTGCTTGTCGCCTTTGATGTCAAGGCACCATGCCTGGCCGCTTTTCTCCGCATCGGTTCGAAACGAGGGATTGTCTGCCATGAACTGTTTCCACTGACCCCGCGTGACCTCGGTCTGTCCCAACCAGAAACCCGGATCCACCTTCGTGCTCCGCGGCTGATCGCCTTCACCGGCAAACCATTCCTTCTGCCCCTTGCCCTCCGACCCGGCGGCCCACGCCCGTTCCTCCGGCGTGCTGCCCATCATGAACGTGCCCGCCGGGATCCACTTCACCAGCATGCCCAAGTTCTTGACGGTCCAGTCTTCGCCATCCCTCGGCTGCGCCTCGAAGACCAGCGTGACCACGTTGGTTCTGGTGTCCTCCACGGAGGCTGCGGCCTCCGCCGACGCGCCGCCTGCGCCGACGAAGCGCACCTTGACCTTCGCGGGATCGAACGGGCCCGCGACGTAGGGGAGCTTGACGACGCCCACGCTCCGGCCGTCGATCTCCAATTCGCCCGCTTCACCAGCAGGCCTTCCTTGCGCCACAACGCGAAGCCAGCCGGACGCCTTTTCGAGGCTCGCGGTACGGTCGGTGGCTTCGTCCTTCCGGACCTCCACGGTGACGGTCGCCGGGCGGTAACCCGGCTTCTTCAACTCGAACACGATCGACTCGGCTGGGAAGGGTCCGAGAATCTCGGGCGTCATGCCCAGCCTCTGCCCGTCCCGCCATATTTCCGCCTCGGTTGGCGTACTGGACAGCCGGACTTTCCCGCTGTGGCGGCGCAGGACGACGTTCGTTTTGGTGAACCGGTCCCCGGTGACGAGGAGTAGGACACTCGTGTCGTAGTAGCCCGAAAGCGATACCCGCGCCGTACACACGCCCGCAGGAAGATTGAGGAACTCAGCCGGCGCAGTCTTCCCTGCCGCTCCTATCGCAACCGCCGCCCCCGCCGGGTCGGTTGCAATGTACGCGGCGCCATTGCGTACTGATGTCGGTAGGGTGACTATCGGGCTGAAGTCTAACTTATCCAGATCTTCGAGGGTTATCGGCTGCGCTTGGCTCGCTTGCCCATCTGGCTGTTCAGCGGCCGTATTCGGCTTCGTCTGCGCAGACACCCGCGCAGACTGTTCCTCAGGCGCACTTCCCTGGCGCCATACCATCCATCCCCACCAGCCCAGGACGAGGATCACGGCCACACCAACCCCCAACCACAAACCCCCGAATCTACTCCTCCTTCCCTCTGCGTTCCTCGGCGTCCTCTGCGGTGAAATCTTCCCACCCCCCAGCGCCTCCACAAACTCCGCACAGCTTGCAAACCTTTCTTCACGCTTCTTCGCCAACGCGCGGCGGAGCACCGCCATCGCAGCAGGGTCCAACCCCGCGATGGGCGTCGGCTCATGGTCCAACACAGCCTGTTTCAAGACCGACGCATCATGACTCTCGAACGGCAGCCGCCCCGCCAGCAATTCGTACGTCATCACCCCCAGCGCATACTGATCGGTCTTCGCGTCCTGGTATTCCCCGCGCCACTGTTCCGGCGCCATGTACGGGCCCGTCCCGCTCGTCCCATATTTCGTTTGCGAGACGCGGGAAAACGATGTGTGGATCTGCGCCGCCAAGCCGAAGTCCAACACGTTGACCGTGCCGTCGGGCGACACCATGATATTGGAGGGCTTGATGTCACGGTGGACGACTTTGCGCCCGTGCGCGTAATCCAGCGCCGACGCCACATGTTCAAGGACGGGCAGAATCTCTGCGAGCGTGCGACGGCCCCCTGCGCCTTCTTTTCGCCACTTCCGCAGGCTGACGCCCTCGGCGCTGTCCATGACGAGGAGGTATTCGCCCGTGGCAGGGTCCCGTTCCAAGGTCCTGACCGTGGCGATGCTCGGGTGGGCGAGCTTCGCGACCAGTTGGAAATTCTCACGGACCTCCTCCATCTCGCCCGTGTCTCGCGAGACTTCCGGAGGAAGCATCTTCACGGCGACCTCGATCCCGCCGACCTCGTCAAGGCAGCGGAACACCAACCCCATCCCGCCCTGTCCGAGTTCGCCGAGAATCTTGTAGCGCCCCGCCAGCACGTCCCCGGCCCTGAACCGCTTGCGCTGGCGCTGCGTCAGGACGTCGCCGATGGAGTGGATGCCGTCCGGCAGGTCCGCGCCGGGATTCGTCGACTGACCACCGAGGCTGTTATCGGGCGGTGTCATGATGGGAGAGTCGTAATCAAATAAGGATAGCAGAACAAACCATATTCACATCCAACTTGGCGCGAGAGACCCCGCCCGGCGACGTGCCACCCAAGCATTTGCGAAGGTGGAAGCCTCAAGGCGAAGCACGAGCCAACACCACGCGGAAACCGATATCGCCGCTTTGACTCCCGGGGAGGTCGTCGACACGGCTCGACAATAGCAAAGTCACAGAAGCACCGTCGAACCAAGAACCGCCGCGAAGAACACGGGAGCCACTCTGGCCGCCATAGTAGTCCTCGCAACGCTCCCACATATTCCCCCCCAACTCGAACTGTAGTTCCCGGCGTCTTTCTGAGGAAGCCACGTGCCTTGCCCAGAATTCCAAGGGTATACATTCCATGTTGACCGCCGGGAGTCGGAACCCGTCTGCGCCCCGAATTCAGTCGTTCGGAGATGGCGTGGACGCATCCTGAAAAAGGCCAAGGTGAAGAGCTGGCCCCACAACGGAATGAGGTATTCCTTCGCGAGCCCGTTGATTCCGTCCTTTGACATCGGCACCCGTACTCTGTACATTTAGTACGGAATGTACATGAACAGAGGGGGAAGGACATGACTATATTAAGCATAGCCGAAGCGCGTATCCATTTCGCCGACGCCATCAATAAAGTGTCCTACGGCGGCGAACGCATTGTAGTGGAACGACGTGGGACGCCGGTCGCGGCGCTGGTTTCCGCCAAAGACTTGGAGCTACTGCGCCGATTCGAGGACGCAACAGATGCCCGCGACGCCTTGAAGGCCCTGCGCGACTACGAGCGGAATCCAAAAAGCGCGATGACCCTTGAGGATTATAAGCGCACTCGCAAGGCCCGTGCTTGAAGTACACTGTCACGATCACGCGACCGGCCCGCAAGCAGTTGGACCTGCTTCAGCCGGACGTTCATTCCCGGATTCTCCGAAGGCTGGAAAGCCTTGCCGATAACCCGCGCCCGCCCGGCGTGGAAAAACTGGGCGGGCAAGATGACCAGTATCGTGTCCGCGTTGGCGACTGGCGCATCATCTACACCGTTCGGGACAGACAATTGATCGTGCTGGTCTTGAAGATCGGCAACCGACGCGAGGTGTACCGATGACGCGCGCTTAAAGGGGAAATCATCAGGTTGTCGTGTTGGAGGAAAACGGCAAAGAACCACAGAAGCTGAGGTGCTTATACGTTTCCCCACCAGCCCAGCGCAAGGATCACGGCCACACCAAGCCCTAACCTCCAACCACGTGCCCCGCGCCACATGAGATATTGGAGGGCTTGATATCCCGGTGGACGACCTTGCGCCCGTGCGCGTAATCCAGCGCCGACGCCACGTGTTCAAGGACGGGCAGAATCTCTTCGAGCGTGCGACGGCCCCCTGCGCCTTCTTTTCGCCACTTCCGCAGGCTGGCGCCCTCGGCGCTGTCCATGACGAGGAGGTATTCGCCCGTGGCAGGATCCCGTTCCAAGGTCCTGACCGTGGCGATGTTCGGGTGGGCGAGCTTCGCGACCAGTTGGAAATTCTCACGGACCTCCTCCATCTCGCCCGTGTCGCGCGAGACTTCCGGAGGAAGCATCTTCACGGCGACCTCGATCCCGCCGACCTCGTCAAGGCAACGGAACACCAACCCCATCCCACCCTGCCCGAGTTCGCCGAGAATCTTGTAGCGCCCCGCCAGCACGTCCCCGGCCCTGAACCGCTTCCGCTGGCGCTGCGTCAGGACGTCGCCGATCGAATGGATGCCGTCCGGCAGATCCGCGCCGGGATTTGTCGACTGACCACCGAGGCTGTTGTCGGGCGGTTTCATAGGGAAAGGAACATCTTGCCAGCAAGACTTATCAACATCGCCACCGTCATATAAAGAACCATTCAGATGCAATCATATCGCGAATCTGGCCGGGTTGTCATGCCCCCTTGCGGTCGCCCGCCCGCGGAATATTCTTCTTGGCGATGTCCAGCGGATCGGTCATAGCCCGTCGTGCTGCGCAGCCATTCCGTGCCCGCTGCGGAGCATGCGGGGCCGGGGCTTTCCCCTTCGAGATCCTCAGGGTACCAGCCCCAGCCCCGCGCCGCGTCTTCGCCCCGCTCGCCGGCGGGATCAGGAGGACAAAACTGGAATGGGTTTGCACGGACCGGGCGACCCGCTCTCGCGGGAAGCGCACGGTATCTGGCTGTCCGATTCTTCAACGGACCGCCCCCAACACAACACGAAAGCCAATGTTGTTGTTGGAGTTCGTCGGGTCGTTCCTGTTGCGGTTGGCGACGCGACAGTTCGTCGCATCGTTGTTCCACGACCCGCCACGGAGAACCCGCGAAACGGCCCTATCGTTTCGTCCCCCGTGTGTCATGGTCCCCCTTTCGACACAGCCGAAAAATTCGAGCGCGCTCCGCGCGCTTTCAAACAGTAGTTCAGAACACAGAAGCCCAGAAGCTCAGTACAATACCCATTCCTCAACGGACCGCCCCCAACACAACACGAAAGCCAATGCAGTAGTAGGAGTCCGTCGGGTCGTTCCTGCGGCGGTAGGCGACGCGACAGTACGTCGCATCGTCGGGCCACGACCCGCCACGGAGAACCCGCGAAACGGCCCCGGAACCAGTACGCTCCGAACCATCCGCCGGAGCGCCCGTATAGCTGTCCTGATATGCGTCCAGGCACCATTCCCACACGTTCCCGCTCATGTCGTAGAGGCCCAACTCATTGGCTGCTTTCGTGCCCGCCTCATGCGTCGTACTCCCGCTATTCGACGTATACCACGCCACCCGGTCAATATCGTCGCCGCCCGCATACCCCGTCCCTCGACTCAAGGTCCCGCCGCGCGCCGCGTACTCCCATTCCGCCTCCGTCGGCAACCGGTATTCATACCCTTCCGGCAACCGCCCCGCCGCCTGCTCCTGTTCGGTCAGTTTGCGGCAGAACGCAACGGCTTCGTTCCAGTTGACCGTCTCAACAGGCAGCCGGTCGCCCTTGAAGTAGGAAGGCGCCTGACCGCTGATCTTCCGGTACTCCTCCTGCGTCACCTCGTATTTCCCCATCCAGAACGGCTTCGTGATCCTCACGCCGTGTACGGGTTTCTCGTCGTTATGGCCGTCTTCCGATCCCATCTGGAAGCTGCCCGCCTCCACCGGCACGAACTCCATCCCCAGCTCCGGCACCGTCCACGGCCGGCCCGGCTCGGGCCCTCGCGACGCCTCCAGCGCCACCGCCCACTGCTTCACGCCCACCCAATCGGATGTTCGGGTGTCGCGCACCGCTTTCCAGCGCTTGCCGCCGCCCGCATAGGTTACTTGAAACGTATAGGACTGGTTCTTCGCCAGTTTCAGCTCCACCGGCGTCATCCACGTGCTCTTGCCGTCGCTGACCGTAGCTTTGACATCTGCTCCGTCGGCCTTCGCCGTGACCTTCAGGATCGGGATCGACTTCTCCTCCGCCTCCTTGACCGCCGCGTCCAAGGCCGCCAGCGCGGCCTCGTACGCCCGGCGCCCCTCGTCCGGCGTGTCCCCGGACTGCTCCGCCGTCCTGGCCTGCTGCTGGGCTTCCTTCCACTTGCCTGCGGCGTACTGCCCCAGCAGTTCCCGGTCCGCCCGCGACGCCGCGGCATCGTAGTCCGCCTTCGCCTTCCCGTATGCCTGCACCGCGACAGCCCTCTGCTCCGAAGATTGGAACTTCACTTCAGCATCCTTCCAACCCTTGGAAGCGCCCGCAAAATCACCCGCCTCATAGGCCGTCGCTGCGGCCGAGGCCGCCGAGGCCGCGCCATTCCATAGCGCCAAGGCATCCCGCTCCGCGTTCCTGCCCGACGCCGACTGTCTTGCGCCTTCCGCCTTCCGGCCCTGCGCCTTCGCGCCTTTGCGCGCCGCATCCCATTCCCCAAGCTCCCGGCACTTCCCCAGGAGATGGTCGTACGACGTCAGCGCCGGCCCCCACGCCTCGTCCTTCTTCGCCTGTTCCGCCTCTCGCCAGACCAGTTCCAGTTCCTTCAGCTTCTTCTCCAACCCCTGCCCAGGCTCGAGTTTCTGTGCCGCCTCGTATTCCAGCGACGCTTCTGCCTGCCGCTTCCTCACTTCTTGTGCGCCCGCGGCTGCTTCGTATCGGGCTCTCAGATCACGCACGGCCGGTATCTGCACGCCCAGTTCCTCCAAGTCAGACAGGCTCTCTCCCGCGGCCTTCAAATTGCCAGACGTCAGTGCCTGCTCGACGGCCTGTTGGAGTTGGGCAATCTGCTGTTTTGACGCGTCGTTCTGCTTCGCCGCGGCGTCCTGTGCGGTGCGCTCCTCCGCGCGGCGCGCGGAAAGCGACTTGAGGGACACAAGGGACCCGTAGCCAAGGGCCACGAGCAGAACCACCCCAACCCCCAACCGCAAACCACGAACCCCACTCCTCTTCCCCTCCGCGTTACTCCGTGTCCTCCGTGGTTCAATCTTCCCCCCGCCCAGCGCCTCCACAAACTCCGCGCAATCCGCAAACCGATCCTCCCGCGTCTTCGCCAGCGCGCGCAAGATCGCATCCATTTCCCGTGCGGGCACGCCGTCGATCGGTTTGGCCTTCCCGTGCAGGACGGCATGCCGCAGGACGCCCGAGTCGTGGCTTTCGAAAGGACAACGCCCTGCCAGCAGCTCATAGACCAAGGCACCGAACGCGTACTGATCCGTCGCCGCGTCCTGGTAGTCGCCCTCCCACTGCTCCGGCGCCATGTACGGGCCCGTGCCGCTGGTCCCGTAATGGGCCTTGCTGACCCGCGACATGGACGTGTGAAGCTGCGCGGCCAGTCCGAAGTCCAGCACTTTCACCGTGCCGTCGGCACGGATCATCACGTTGGCGGGCTTGATGTCCCTGTGGATGATTTTCTGGCCGTGCGCATAGTCGAGCGCCCCGGCCACCTGCGGGGCGATCCGCATCACCTGTTCGAGCGTCAGTTTCCCGCCGTGCTTCTTCCGGTAGTCGCGCAGGTTGATCCCATCCACGCACTCCATGACGAGGTAGTAGTCGCCCGTGGCGGGGTCCTTATCGAGGGTGCGGATCTGGGCGATGTTGGTGTGGACCAGCCGCGAAACGAGCTGGAAGTTCTCGCGTACCTCCGCCATTTCCGAAGAATCGTGCGAGAGTTCGGGCGGCAGCGCCTTGAGCGCCACGTCGATCCCGCCGACCTCGTCGAAGCAGCGGTAGACGACACCCATCCCGCCCTGGCCCAGTTCGCCGGTGACCTTGTACCGGCCAAGGATCATCTCCCCGGCCTTGAACCGCTTCCGCCCGGCCATCGCCCGCAGCGTCTGCCAGTCGCCGACGCTCTTGATGCCATCGCTGCCGGATGGATCATCCGGCGGCGTGGTATCCCGGCTGCCCAAGGACTTGTCCATTCTTCAACCGCCCCCCGCGAGCATCTCGCCTTCGAGGGAAAGCAAGCTACGGCTGCGCTCAAAAACAACATTTACATGTGAGCGTCTTGCAAAACTCCTATGGACGCGACGAAGCGCGTCCCTCCAGCTTGAAAAATGGGCCATTCCCTTCATCTTTGGAGGGTCGCGCTCCGTCGCGACCGTTGTTTTCTGGAGCTTTGCAAGAGCCTCTTTGTAAATGTTTTTTATGGGCACCTCCTAACGACCGCCGCCACGAGCACGAGCAGCGCCGCAGGCAGGCCATTGCCTCGCAGGAGATTGACCACGCTCCCCACGCCGCCGGCGACGAGAATGAGGGAATTGAGGATCGTCTTGAGCAAATCCACCGGTCTTGGGGATGCCATGCGCCGTCCTCCGCCTTCCGTCCTCCGCCTTTCCGTCCTCCGCCCTCTGCCCCGTCTCCTACTTGCCGTCCAACAGCTTCTTCACCCGCTCCTGCCCCGCCTTGATGCGGGAGTCCAGCTCGGTGTTCACCCGCTCGGTCGCGCCCCCTCCGATCTCCACCGCGGCTTCCTGCTCAAGCTGCTTGCCGAGTTCGTCAAGCGACGGGATATGGTCTTCGAGCGACGCCGTCGCGCCCTCGGTTTCCTTGGTGTACATCTTCTCCCAGAAGCGATCGGAGTCGAGCTGCTCGCCGAGCAGGTCTTGGGCTTCATCGAAGACATCGGCGACACGTTCGGGGTCGATCTTGATCACCTTGTTGATGCCGGACAGCGCGTCGGCGAACTGCTGGTCGGAATTCGCGGCCTGCAGCTTGGTGAAGAACTGCTCAAACACCCAACGCTTCTGCTCGAGTTTGGTGATGAGCACCTGCGATGCGCGGTAGCTGATGAGCAGGCGCTGCGCGACGGATTTCTGGCCCGCTTTCATGGCTTCCCGGGCCTGGTCCCACTGCTTCTTCGCATCCTTGTCCATCTGCTTGATACGTTCCTTCACGTCATCGATCGCGTTTTCAGCCTGACGGAACGCCTGGCGTTGATCACGGCGCGCCTCTTTGGCCCGCTCCTTCTTGGACTTGAACATGAAACTCATGGTGACCTCCTGGCAATCAGATGTCGGGTTCTTCCTTGTTCCGTTTCGGTTTTTCGGCGGCAGGCTCCGGCTCGTCAAAACCGGCAAGCTCCTTGTCCAATCCGGACGGTTCCGCGTCCCCACCGAACTCGCCGAGTTGCGACAAAAAGTCGTCCTTGTCGGACTCACGCTCCCGACGGCGCCCGGCCTTCTCAAGGTCGCGCGAGGCGTCCGCGCGGCCTTCGGCTTCGGCGACCGCCTCCTCGATCTCGTCGATCACGTCGTCTATTTGTGCTTCCGTCACGCCGGCCATGCCGTACGACACGACCTCGTAGAGCCGGCCTTTGACCTGCGAAAGTACGCGCTCGTTTTCCAGCAGGACGCTCAGCTCGCGCTCGGAAGCCTTGTATTCCGAGAGCTTGCTCCGAAGTTCAGCCTCGAGAATACGTTTCCGGGCCGGTGCCGCCGTCGCATAGGCTTTCTTCTTCTCGACAATCTCGTTGTGAAGTCGCTCCACGCGACCGGAAACGTCCTCGCGCCGTTTCTGGTTCGCGTCGATGGACTGCTCCATCGTCGCCAGCATGGCCTGCGGGGACTTGTCCTTCTTGAGCTTGCCGAGAAGATCCGCCGCGCCCGCGCCGAGTTTCTTGACGAAGGACACCGTGGCATCCATGAGTTTCTTGGCGCGCTTCGGATCGATCTTCGAAGCCGCAGGTTCCTGGTCGGGCGTCGTCATATCTTTGCCTCCGTGTTCCGCCAATTCCCGGTACCCGTGCTCGCGGCAGAGCCGGTTGCTCCGGTTCCAGTGCAGGTCGCAGAAGAGCTTTTTACATTCGGGCTTCTCGCAACAGTTCTGCTGCGAATACTTGCCCGGCAGATCCTTCCCGCATATGCAGCACTGCTCCATTGCTAGGTCAAAGTGTAGACATGAATAGATGCCTATTCACGCGCATAATATCTTCATGTGCGAATGATCAATGTGCTTGCGGAATCCTTGATAAAAGCTTGTCCATCGCGTCGTCCCGGGGGTACCCCAATTGCAGCGCGAGGTCGTAGTGTGCCTTGGCTTCCTGCAACAAAGGCGAGCGGGCCGTAGCAAGGACCACGGAAAGATTGTACTGGGCCTCCGCGTTGTTGGGATCCAGCGTTACAGCAGTCCGCAGTTCTTGGGTGGCTTCGGCGTACCGCTTGCGCGCCTGAAACGCCACGCCCAAGTAGCTGTGCAGTTGCGCATCGGTCGGGTCGGCGCGGACAGCCTCGCTGAGTATCTCTACGGCATCGCGGTACCGGCCCTCGCGCCACGCAATGATACCCATGAGGCCGAGCGCCTGTGCGTTCTTCGCTTCTACGGCCAGTACGTCACCGACGAGTCGCTGCGCCTGGTCCAGATCGCCCGCATTGTACCGGCAGGCCGCCAAGCCGATGCGCGCGTCAAGCATGTTGGGCGATTGGCCAAGGACGGATTGGAACATCTTCTCCGCCTCGGCAAGCTTGTTTTGACGCAATAGGAGTTTCCCATCGGCAACGAGCTGCACAGAGGATGCCAAGGATGGATTTGTCCCGTTCGTCTGAGCCTGATATGCCATCTCTTGAGCGTTTGTTAAGTTCGTACTTCCCGGCACGGACCAGTCGGCGCCGTCAACGGGACCAAGCCGCGCGAGTACGAATTCGGTATCCGTCGTGCGACCACCGGCGACCGTCACCATATTTGTTGCTGTTTTGTATCCGTCTACAGCGACCGCGACTTGAATAGCCCCGACAGCAAGTCCGGTCACCACACACGGGAAGGACGAGTTCTCTATTTTGCGATCTGCGGAACCAAGCTCGATTCGATTATCCAGAATATCAAAATACTTACCCTCGCCCGAGGCGGGTCGTGCCGTGATCCGGATAGCGCCGAGCTCTGACGTCAGAGTCACTTCGGACACGATCGTCTTGAGGTCAGCTGTGACGTCGGCGCGGACGTCAGCATCTCGGAAGCCATATTTGCGAATCGTCAAAATTTGTGGGCCCACTTCCAGGCGAGCGCTCATCGGGGTTTCACCCAGCACGCGGGATCCCTGCATGACTTGGGCACCTGCGGGTCGGCTCGTGACTTCGATGAGGCCCTTTTTTCTGACAAGGACAACATTGGTCTTCGCAAAATCGTCTTCAGGAACATCGATGTCGAATGTTTGCGACTCGTAGTCGGCCAGTTTGACCGTAACAATCTGCGAACCGGCTGCCATGTCGCGAAATGTTGCGGGGCTATTTGTAATTTCATACCCGTCCACAGATACCGTCGCGCCGGAAGGCTCTGTGGAGATGTACAAGCCGCCCGAAACAATGACAAATCCGTCTGGAAGCTGAGTGTAAACAATACCCGATGCGATGACAGAACGGGGCTTCAAATCCGCAGCGCTACCAAGTGATACATCGGAAACTCCATGTTCAGGTTGAGTCACAGACTCCTTCAAGTTTGACCTAGAGGTGTTCAAGAAGAAATGGAAGCCTGCTGCCAGAAGTACACCGGCAGCTATGCCAATAAGTGACAGGATTGCCCTGCGGTGTGTCGTCCGTGTGGTTTTTTCAATATCCCTCTGCAGTACCGCCACCGATGCATAGCGGTCTTCGGGTGCCTGCTGGATGCAACGCTCAACTACAGAGTCCCACGCCCTGCCGCACCCGAGTTGCGAGGGCCGCCGGTAAGCGCCTTCGGCTTTCCGGCCTGTCAGCATCTTGTACAGCATCATGCCCAGCGCGTAGATATCGCTGCGGGCATCGACGGGCAGGCCAAGCTTCTGCTCGGGACTCATGTAGTCATAGGTACCGAGGATGGACCGCGTGCTGGTCTTTTGATGTTTCGGCCTTCCGTCTCCGGTCTTTTCGTCCCCCATAGAGACTTCACCGCCGATCGAAAGACTGACCGACCGCTCGATGATGCTCTTCAGATAGGCATCGCCCACCACCTTCGCCAGGCCGAAATCGCTGATTCTGACCGTGATCTGTCTTCCGTCCTCTGTCTTCTGTCCTCCGGGCAGCAGGATGTTCGCCGGCTTTAGGTCACGATGGACAATGCCCTCACCGCGGAAATGATGCGCATAGTCCAGCGCGTCACATATTTGGAGAGCGAGTTCCCGAACGACCTTTTCGTCCTTGATCCTGCCTCCCTGCTCGCGCAGCAGGTCTTCGAGATCAAAGGGCGCGCCGTCGGGACCCTCCACGAAGTCCATGGTCAGGTAATAGAGCCCTCGAGCTTCGCCAATGTGGTGGACGCGCACGATGCCCGGGTGGTCGAGGTCCATCATGACGCGCGACTCGACCTTGAACCGGCCAACGAACTGGGGGTCCCGCGCGAGCGCGGCGGGGAGGACTTTCAGGGCGAAGCGTTTGTGGTTGTGGACGTTCTCAGCGAGGTACACCTCGCCCATCCCGCCCGCGCCGAGCGGGCGGAGAATCCGGTACTGATCGAGAATGTCTCCTGCTTCAAGCGCAAACTCGTGTCGGCCGGCGGATTCTGCCCGAACCGTCTCCCTGTTGTTCACGCTTTCGTCCATACTGCGACCGTAACATGTGCCTACTTGCGCGAGGTCCGCTTGCCACTCGCTGGAATGGGTATATCGAGGCTCTTTTCGTCTGAGCCAACGCCGAGGCGCTCAACGATGCGGACTTGGATCGTCGTGACATCAGACGTAGCCCCTGTGGAATTGAGGCGCAGGACCGCTTGCGTCTGGGAGTGCGGGGCAAGGGTTCCAAATTCAATTTGCCCCCGTACCACACGGCCGGCGCTGGGTTCACCCGCAATGGCCAGCTTGGTGCGCTCGGAATCGCCATCGCCGCGGTTTCGCACTTTAATGATGACACCAAAATCGCCGTCCGCACCGTCCGGGGCGCGCTGGACGTCCACGCTGCCGAGTTGCAGCTCCGGCAATGGGCGGTGGGAGTACGGAATCTCCACCGCAACCGGTGATGACGTAACGCCTGCGGCATCTGCGGCGACGACTTCGATACGAGCTACTCCGTCCGGCGATTTCAGGGGCACCGTGAGAGGCACGCCGATCCTCGCCGAAGATTTCCCCTTCAACTGCGTAACAGGCTGCGGGCTTCCCACCGAAACGTCACCACCCTTGACCGAAGCGGCGAGTTCCACGCCGTAACCTGGACCACTGCCCGAATTATCCACCGTCATGACAAGAAGTACGGTCTCTCCGGCCCGGAGAAGCCCATCTCCGTTCCCGCCTTCGTGGTCATCGAGATCATGACCCGGATGGAAGGCATACGCTTGGCGACGCTCGTCAGGGTTCGCCTTCTGTGCGGCCGCTTTTCGCCTGACCAATTCCGTTTCGTTGAGACGGATCGTCAGTCTATTGGGGCCGCGAACCATTGCGGTCTTGGAAGTCACGACGAAAGTCACCTCCGGGTGACCGGGTGAATTCAGGGCGAAATCACAGACCGGCAACAGGAGCGGCTTGTCTGCATCTAACGCTTGCTCCATTACCCGGACGTTGCCGCCATCGTAAACCAACAATTCAATCCACGCGTCGACCGACGTGGCCCGGCCCGCAGGAGGCAGTTCATCACGGCTCTTCAACGATCGCGACGATGTGCGAATAGGCTTGGCGCAATTACTGATACCAGGCAATGCAGCGAAGAGCCACTGACTTACAGTCCGGTTTATATTTCCAAACGACGCGTCTGGATTGTCCGTGCGCGGCGCAAGAAATGCGAACGGGTATACAAGCAAGCCGACACAGGCGAAAACGGGATCCGCGAATAAGTCGTAACCGAGGTTGTAGCCCTCGCCTCTCCCGACCACGGCGTAGCTACGCTCTTTATCTTGTACTACCCACGTTTCCTCAAACTGCTCTACCTGCCACTCCTTGCTGCCTTTGGCGGTAACAGTCAATCGTTGAAACTCCGGTTTCTCTGAATCCCACACGTTGGTCATCTTAACTACATCGACGAATCGCCGTTCCGTTCCCGCGATAGGTTGCCCATCTATCTTCTCAACCACCTGCCGCGTGTTCTTGATTGTGCTGCAGCCGCACAGCGTTGAGCTGATGAAGAGCACAAGACAGGCGCTGACCTTGGCCGACACTTGCGTAGCGCTATCGATCTTTCTGGCTGATGACATCCACAGCCCTTTCCAGTTGGTTAAGCGCATCCTGATACTTGCTTATGAATACTTCCGGCGACGTGGCCAATTCGGCTGCATTCGTCAATGCTTGTAATTGTCTCCACATATCGGGAATATCTTTCCGGATGCGCGGAATGTCCTTTTCGTAGTTCTTCAGCGACTGCTGAAACAAGAGCCGCCTGCTTTTCATCTCGCGGATGCGATCCGATATCTGGTTGACGAGATCCGAACATTCTTGCCACGACGTTGCGGCCTGATCGTAGTCACGCTTGTCATACATGGCCCGTGCTTCCGCAAGCTGGGATACAACCTGTTCACGAAGCTCCGTGACGTTCTTCAGCAGTTTATCCGAACCAACATCTGCATAGGCTGACTCTGCCGCTTTCCGAGCTGCCGAAGCGTCGGCCTCCGCCGATTTCTGTTTCACGGCAATTTGGATCGCTTGATTCAGCTCCAAGTCGGCCTTCCGGTAAAGGTCGAGCCCTCTATCAATATCCTTCTCGTTCGCTGCCGATTCGACGAGGTCGCTGAGTCGGTGGGCCTCTTCAGGCGCAAGGGCTTGAAGCGTGCTCACGACGTCCACGGTGTACTTAGCCTCGAAATGCTGCCTGGTTGTTATGAGCTTTCCGTAGCGTGTCTGCACGGCCTTGGCTTCGTCCGCCGCCTCAGCATAAAGCCTTGGTGCCTCATGCAAATCACCTCTCGCGGCCTCGGCCAATTTGCTCTGGATCCGATTCCAAGCGTCCCCTCCGTAGACGGACAAGGCGGCGGAGATGTCAGCAAAGCGTCGATCATAGTCGTACTTCGCCTTGTCCGAGGAGCGCAGGTAATCGAGCAGTAGCTGCCTTTCAGCGCTCAACTTCCGTTTCTTGGCGAGCCGTTCGGCGTCCTGGAGATTCCGTGAATCAATGGCGTGATCATATTCCCTTCCGAGTCGATAGTTCCGCCAGGCCACATTCGCCATCACCAGGGCGATGGCGAGAGCGCATGCACCCACCTTGTAGAGCAAAACACGCAGCTTGCGCCGCGCAGCGGCGTCAGCGGCAGCCTTTCGGTTCTCTTCCAGCTCCAGCGCTTTGTCACGGAGGGTGGCGGCTTCTGACTTATGGTGATCGTTCTTGGAAAGGAATTCCCTGCACTTGAGACACGCAGCGACATAATCCTTTGCGAGAATCAAGTCCTTGACGGACGATTCCAGCGACCGAAACTCCAACTCCTTTTCCACTTCTCCGCGCGCCTCCGTCAGCTTGCGGATTGCATCGCCGAGGCGATTGCCTTGAAGCCGAGCTTCATAGCGAGCAATGCATTGCTGGCAGCCGGCCAGCGCGCGGAGTATTTTATCGATGGACTTCTGGTGATTTGAACCATCTACAGCGTCCAAGGCTTTCTCAGCAGAGGCTAAGGCCTGATTTTCGGCATAACGCGCCTCCCGATCGGGCAGTTCCGTTTCGACGAGTGTCTTCGCCTCGTCTGCATGTCGACCATCCGGATACGTTGTCAGATAAGCCAATACCGTTTCCTGTGCATCCGAAAACTGTCCTTTGTCTGCCGCATCCATCGCCCTCTGGCAGCACTCCTCAAAATCCCTGTCGTCGATGGCTGTATGCAACGCGGCCACTCGGGACTCCCAATTCCTCCGCGGTTCGAGACTCGAGTACTCCTTGATCATCTCGAGCACAGTTTCGTGAGCAACCCCGTCTGTCTCCGCCTTGTCGATCTGGTGTGCGAGCTCTTCGATACGCTTCTCCGCGTTGCGAGCGGTGGCCCCGCATTCATTCAGCTCCGCCAATAAGCCCAGGCCTTTCTTTCGGTTGAACGAGATCCCCGCGACGGCCTCCGCTTCCTCGATTGCCCGGCTCCAATTCTTCTCGGCCAACAGACCTTTCACCGAGGCGAGACCTTCCTGCACCTTGTCGAACGCGGCCACGTCCGTGCCGCAGCCTCCGCAAAACGTCTTGTGAACGGAATTCTGGCGGTCGCATTCCGGGCACTGGCGCGTCAACCCTGCCCCGCAGCTCTCGCAGAATTTGGATTCGGAAGGGTTCGGTTTTGCGCAGCTTGGGCAGAGATTCAGCGCGGCCGCGTCTCCGGCGGGCATGGCCTCTTTTTTATGAGAGACGCCCGCCAAGGCATCGTCGAGGGCCTCGATAAAGTCGCCGGCGCTGAAAAACCGCTCCTGCGGGCTGAGTTTGACACACTTGAGTATGACGTCCGAGATGGCTGAGGACGGTATTTTGTCGGGATCGATGGTGTCGGGAAGATCGCCCGTGATCATGTAATAGAATGTCTTCCCTAGCGCGTAGATGTCGGCCCGGTGATCAACCAGCTTTGCATCCCTCCGCTGCTCGGGGGGCATGTAGAAAGGCGTGCCAAGCCCTCCCATGGTGTTGAGCTCAGATTCGCTCTCCATCCGGGCAAGGCCGAAATCCACGATCTTGGGAACGAGTTCCCCGTCTTCAGGCTTGAGGAGAATATTCTCGGGCTTGATATCGCGGTGAATCAACTGGCTGTTGTGCGCGCACGCGAGGCCCTGGGCCACGCCGCGGATCATCTTCGCGGCCTCGTCCAGCTTGAGCTTCCCGCCATGACTCTTGAGATACTGGCGAAGGTTGCCGCCTTCGATGTGTTCCATCACGATGCAGGGATCGCCCTGATCAGTGAAACGGTCGTAGATTTCGACCGTATTCCGGTGGTTGAGTTTCGCAATGAGCTGGGCTTCCTGCGCGAATCGGGCCAAGGCCATTTCATCACGACGGCCTTCCTTATCGGTCACATGATGGAGCCATTTGATGGCCACGATGCGTCCGAGCTCACGATCCTGCGCCTTCCATACGGAGCCAAATCCTCCCTGCCCCAGCTCTTCGAGCAACTCGTACCGTTCGCGAAGCACATCACCGGCACGTTCCCGCGTTAACTGGCGCGCGCCGGAGGTCGCGCCAGTTGGAAGGTCGCCCATGGAGTCGAGCCGGGGGGCGTCCTGGCGCGTGCGCAGATCACCCATCGACTGAAGTGCAGGATCAGCCGGGGAGGATGGTTCCGTATCTACTGAGCCGCCGCACGATGGGCAGAATCGATATCCTGACGCTATTTCAGCACGGCACTGGGAACATTTTGCTACCACTCACACATCTCCTCCGTATGCCGGATCATGGCAGTCCACTTCCCGGTTCGGACCGGACAGGTGAGCCGCCCCTGAATCAACCGTCCGATCCGAACCGAATGATTCTAGCCTTTCTTGAATACAAGCATGTTGTAAGCGATCGTTGTCTCTTTCGCGCCGAAGAGGCTAGCGAGGCAACCGGGACGACGCGTCACGGACACTTCTTCAAGGGCAAAGAAGTCCCACCCGTCTTTGCATTGTTGATTGATCAGATCCGAGAATTGAACAACTGCTTTGTCCATATCTTCGATCTTGTTCACAACGAGATTTTTCGGACCCGGCACGCACTTATACTGACTCATGTATCTCCCTTATGGATTGTCGACGCCGCCGTTTGGTTCATGGCAGGATATTATGCGACGGAAGCTCCGCATAACGCCTATAAAAGCGCCATACTTGCGGATAGCGAGCATAGCGTAATTTGAGCATGTCGGCTCGAATCTGCATGAATTCCGGATCCGTGCGGGAGCGTACCGCTGGTAGATAAGTACAACCGCAACCATGACATGCTGTAGCCTGGTTTCTTTCATTGTCAGGCCGAACACGCTAGCATGCCTCTAACAATCCAAGATATCAGAATTCCTGCTTGAACCCAATCTCCGCGAATGGCTGGCGCGTGGTTTCATCAAATTCGCCACCCTTCAGTTGCTGCTGCCGGTAGCCCAGCGAGAAGTAGATCGAGCTGTCGCTTGCGCCGAGATCCAAAGGCGTCCCGTAGGCAAAGCCTCCTTCGTATGCCCAAAGCAGGCTTGTGCCGTCGGCGTCCGGTACGTCGGTCTCCATGCTCATGGGAACAGCGCGCATGCTCCCAAAGGCGAAGAACCCGCTCGAACCAAGCGGAGCGTTAACGTTGACGCCCAGGCCAAGACCAATGCCGGTTGTGGAAATGCTCTCGCCACGATCGGCGCTGTCCGACTCGTAGTCGTACCAGAGATATTTGAAATCCGCGAACACACCAAACGCGGGCGAGATATTATAGACTAGGGACAGGTCCGTGTCGGCGCGGTCCATATTGTCCAACTGGCCATAGGCGCCGTCGAGACCAATGCCCCAGGGATCATCCTGGCCGAGCCGGAAAAGGAGCGTAGGCCCGAACATTGAGCCTTCTGCCTTCTGGGCTTCCTCGCCGAAAAGGCTCCGCTCCTTCCACGTGGTGGAAGACAATCGGACCCCGAAGGATGCCGATTCCGCATCGCCGCTTGAGACGAACAGGCCGCCCAGTGCGGTTATCACAAACCATTTCATCATTCTTTTCATCGCGCCTTCCCCTTTCCGGCCCTTATCGGGGCCTCGACATGCCCTTGAAAAAGCCCCTGATCAGGGCCAGCAGGATCATCGCAACAACCAGGCAACCAGCCCCGATCAACAGCTCGACCTTGAAGTAGATCGCCAAGTCCCTGATCGACATGACGGACTCGCCTTCCGCTATGCCGCCGGCGACCTGCGTCCGCGTGTCGACCCGGGCCAGATGCATCGTGATCCGGGCGCGCGCACGGAGCCAGTCCCCGTCAACATCGCGCACCCGCCCCAGCAAGAGTGCGTCAGCACCCTTGGTCGTCTCAGGGATGACGTAGGCGCCGCGGGCATTCGTCCACATGATCGTCGCCTTGTTCATGATGTCCCCGAAGCCGGCATCCACGTCCTGACGGGCCATTTCGTCCTCGATCGCGTTCCAGTCGCCTCCACTGAGGATCACGACATGGAATCGTTTGGAGGCGGTCAGCTTCTCCGCCAGGAGCGAGGTGAAATCCCTGGTGTCGCCGGCAAGCTTCAAGATGCCGATGTTCTGGACGTCGTCCGCGTGCGGCGCGCTTTCCAGGCTGCCCATCCACTGGTCAAACGCCTTCTCGGCCGCAAGGTCGATGTTGCGTTCGACGATGGAGCCGCGCGGCGCTTCGAGTGCGGCGGACGCCGGCAGATGAATGAGCAGCGACGATGCCGCTAGAACCGCGATGGCTGATCTGATTGTTTTCATGTGCAATTCCTTCCCTTTGATGAAACGAAATCCTACTTGTACCCCGTCATGGTCTTTCTCAGGACCTCCATGCGGCCCGGCTCGTACTTGGTCGGCCTGACTTTCACATGGGGGATGTCGTTCAACAGCAAGGCCACGTCCGACTCGTGCTTGGTTCCATAAATGATCTCGAACGTGGCGACCTGCGTATCCCTGTCCCAGTTGAGCAGTTCGACGTAGCTTACGAAGGATTTGCTTTCTATGCCGCGCTGGATCGCGAGCGCCTTGTCCATGCTCTGCACGCTGTTGATGATGAGGCCGGCCCACAGGAGCTGGTCCGTCTTGCCGAGAAGACCTTCGAGCAATTGCTTCGACAGGTCCGGCGTCAAGGATCGGAGGGCCAATTGACCTGCACGGTCACTGTCCTGTTGGCGAGGCCCCATGGCTTCCGCGCGGGCTTCCGCGAGGATGGTCCCATCGTGTCCTCGAATGGCCTTCACCTCCGCGGATGCCCTGTACTTGCTGAAGTTTCCCGTCGAGTTGACGATTTCGCTTTTCGCGTCAATCGTGACCACCAGGTGGGCCTTGGTCTCGCGCGTAATCCCGGCGACATCCGAATCGGGCAGCACGGCGCCGCTGAAGATGCGGAAGTCCCTTTTCACCATGTCCTGCTCGAGTTCAGGCCGGATCTCACTCGCCTGCCTCTCGCTGCCATTCTCGTCGATGATCACCTCTTTCCCGCGAAGCACGGTGCGGAGTTTGCCGAACGTGACCAATTGCCCACTCATGTCCTCCTGCGCCAGGACCTCGGCCGGTGAAGGCGACACGGACGCGGCGGGGGGCGCCTCGATGCGGGGCTCAAGTTTCGGCGGCGTCGTCGTGGCACAGCCCGTAAGCAGCAGGGCCAGCACGGCCACAGATGAAAAGGCGCGCAGGAGAAACATCTGTTTCGCCGGCCCTGTTGAATCGGATCCTTCATTTCCTGTTCTCATGTTGCGTCCTCCAGTTTGGTGCCGTTCATAGATCCTTCTGCTTGTATTCGCGGACCCGAATCTCTCCGGCCGGCGCGGAGACGCTGGTGCCCGGCGCCAGCCATTCGCACGCGCCGCCCTGGCTCAGCACGAATCCACCCGACCGCCTGCAAATGCAGGCGCTTCCGAATTCGGGGTCCACAACCTTCAGATGAACGTGCTTCCACAAGAGCAGGAAGACCTCGGGGCTGTCCGCAGACCTGCGGAGAACCAGGCAGGCTGGATGGCCGGGAGTTCCCTCGTCCCTGCAGGCCGGCTGCTCCGCACCGTGTTCGCCGCTCAAGACCACGTTGCCCTCCAGGGAAAAGACGGACGGGTCATTCACGGATGGGCTCGCAAGCGAAACGGTAAAGGCGCGGCTCTGGGGAAGCTCCGCGCTCCCGCCCTCTTTGACACGCCGCCCGTTCAGGTAGGTGCCCATCGCGCTGTGGCTGCCCTGCTCTGGTCCTTTATCGAGCACGTAACACCGGTCACCCATGTTCTCGATCCGGCAATGTAACCTGCTGATCGGGTCATTGGCCTCACTCTTGGCGGATCCCATGCGCGTCACAATGTCGCACTGCCGGTTCCGGCCGAGCTGTACGGCCCGATCGGACAGCAGATGGATATGCCTGCCGCGCCACGAAAGAGTCAAACGCGCATGGACCGCTTCCGGAGGTGGCTGGGCCAACCGCAGCCCTTCGCAACCATGCCCGGGCCGGCCGATCGACGAGTACTTGCTTCTGTGAAGCACGAGCTCTTCCCAAAGGGCCGGCAGGTCGATGAACTTGATTTCCTCCGCGGGATCGTTCGCCTTGGGGCAAAGCTCCTCGAGTCCGTCGAGGTGCTGGTTGACCGTATTCTCGCTGGCGTGGCCACCGCTCAGGTTGTTGTGAAGGTCGATGCGCAGGTTTTCGATAACGCTGCGGACTTTCTCCTTGGCCCGGAAGACCGTGTGCCGCTTCCTTGCAAGGAAGTAGCGCTGCTCGTCGCCGAGCTTGTAGCCCACGTACAGCTTGAAATCCACGTGCCCGCCCAAGCCGCGCGGAGGGGTGTAGCCGAGGTACAGTTGCACCTCATCACCCGGCGTCAGCAGTTCATCCGGTTCTTCCCGCGCGATGACCTCCCTGTCCCTTCGGATTTCGATGAAAAGACCGGTTATCTCCTCGTTCCGGGGCGTGACCTTGAAATGGAACGGAACATAGAGCCCTTCCACGAAAACACGTCCGGTGTCGTAGAGGATTTTCAGGTCGGGGCAATGCGAAGGCATGGCGGGCGACAACACGGGGGCGACCGGATCTTCCTTCCTGGGATCCTCCCGGCGACGAGGAATTTCCGGAACGGGCTGCGGATCCGAACATTCCTCGACCACGGCCGGTTCTGAGATGCCTTCGCCGCCGATGGTCGGCCGGCTGCCCGCCGTGTCCGGATCGACCGCGGGCGGCGAAGGGTCGACCGGCGGAAGCTCCGCATTGCAGTGGCTGCAGAACGAATCGCCCGCATCGCGGGGCGTTCTGCAGGACGGACATGTTCTGAGGACGTCACTCATCTCATTTTACCGGTGTGCCTGAATTGCCCGCACTACTTCACGATCTGCGTGTTGGAGCCCGGATGCTTCGCCGCCTCGGCGGTCGTCTCCAAGGCAGCCTTCAAGATGCGCTCGAGCCTTTCGGATGCTTCATCGAGCAGCTTCTTCCGCTCCTCCCAGTCCTTCTCACGGTCCTCGCGCTTCCCACGCTCCCGCTCTGCCAGCACCCGCACAACGTCCGGGTTCTGCGCCGCCTGCAGCGCGAGGATTTCGTCAGCCGATTTGCCCTGCGCCTGCAACTGCGCGCCGAGTCTTATGAGGTCCGCGCGCTTGGCCGGGTCATCGGTCATGGACACGAGTGTCTGAAGGCTCATCCCCTCGCGAATCTTCGCCACCTCCGCCTCGTGCTCCCGCTTGATCCGCTTCCGCTCCTCCTTCACCTTGAGCCAGATCCCTGTGACCTCGGCTTCCGCCTGGGCATCCTTGAGAAGTTTATCGCGCGTGTAGTCGTCCCACTTGATCTTGATACCGATCTCGTGCCCGGCTTTCTCCATCTCCCGCGCCATGGCGAACGCCGCCTCTTTCTCGTCCAGCTCGTGCCGGTGAACCATGCGCAGGATGGCCAGCTCGTGGTCGCGGTGCTCGGAGGATACATTCCGTTCCTGTGCGAGCTGCGCGACGTATTCACCGAGATCCTGCTCGGATTTGAACTGGTGCATCCCTTCGGAGAGAACGAGTTCGCGCATTCGCTGGTCGAACTCAAACTGGCGGCGCTTGATTTCAATCTCCCCAGACTTGGCGCGCAGCGCCTCGTACTCGGGCCCCGTGAATTCAGTCGAAGCCACCCGCACGATCTCGAGCCCATATCGCTCCAGCGCGGTCTTGAGCGTGGTTTGGAGCGCGTCTTCGATCTGCAGCCGTCGCTGCGGGTCTTTCACGAGATCATCGGCGGTGGATTTGACGCAAAGGCTCTCCACGGCATAGCGGATCTCGGCAGACAGCTTCTCCTGGAGATCGGAATAGCCCAACTGCTGCGAGTTCTTGAACAGGTTCGCGATGAAATCCGCGGCCCCCTTCTCCGTGAAATGGAAGGCGACCTCGCTGTAGAATTCGAGCGGCATGTCTTCGGACGAGCGAAGTCCTTCGACGCGCAGCGGGAGGACAACGTCGCCATTTTCCACGAGGACAATGGTTCTGGATGGCTCATTACCCCACCAGTTGATCTTGTGCGCGAGGCTGTCCACGTTGTGGCGCCCCGGGCCGAGCACGTCCTTGAATGCGCCGCCATCCAGCAGAATCGCCGCCGTTCCGGTCTCAATGGTGAATCCCTTCTCCAGCAGGCGCTTCACGTCGCCCACTTCAAACCGCTCGGCAAACACGCCCGCCGTCCGCTGCCAGGCGCCGCCGGCCACAGCATCCCTGCTTTCCGGGTGAAGCGGCTTCTTGCAGTTCCAGCAGAAGTTGGATTCGTTGCCGACCCACTTCTTGCAGTCGGGACACTGCCACCAGCCACCCGGCGCGCCTGTGCCGCATTTGCTGCAGAACCGGGCCGCCCGCTTCACCGTGGAGCCGCAGCGTGGCGACGTGGGATCCTGCTTCGCCTTTTCAAGCGCTTCCCCCCTGAGTGCCTTTGAAGTCGTGCGATCGATCAACGCATGACAGGTATCGCTAAACAGTCCCATGGCCGTGTCTCCTTATTCAATCGCGAGCGGCGAAGACCGCCGCACTTCACTTCGGTTTTCCGTTCTTTCCCTTTTGCCCCTCGTCCTGATGTGCCTTGCAATGCCGGATGCCCCTGCGGCTCCAGCAGTCCATACAGATTGGCTCCCCGCACTCGGTGCACGCCTGGGAAAGGGAAGCCTTGCTCTTATAGGTGGTTCCGCAGGAGGAACACGCGTAGTCGCCGCCCATCGTCTTCGAATGCTCGATATAGCGGTCCAGATCGCGCCGCAGCACGCGATAGACCCTTCCGACCCGCGCGGCGGGAAGCTCTCCCGACCGGACAAGCTTATAGATGAGCTGATAATTGACGCCGAGCAGATCGGCGACTTCTTCCAGCGACAGGAATTCTTTATCGGGGCTCATGGCACCTTGGTTTCATACTTCTTAAACTATTTCTTTTTATTTCTCTTGTCAATAGTTTGTTTTTGGTGTTATTTGTTTATTCGTAGATGCGAGAGCAGTCCTTTCGGAGTGGGTTGCGTAAGAAAACAGGGGGGGGAAGCTGATGAAGAAGTTCTTTGCCGCACTGTTCGTAGGCCTGACGGCTGTCGGTGCCTGCGTCATGTCCGTTTGGATCATGGACCATCACATCATCCAGACGCCCAAGGGCGTCGTTGTCGTCAGCAAACGATTCCTGGCGTGGAAGGATTCGTACATCGACATAAGATCATGGTCGTATGCCGAATTCGAGGCAAAACCGGATATCGAGAAGGTATTGGTCGTGAACGGCTACAGCGATCTGGTCTACGATATCCAGCTCAACGAACTGCGCACCGCGATAGACGATCTAAGCCGGGAAGCGGAATTGAAAGCCAACCTGATCAAGAAGGAGTTTCTCGAGAGCCTGGTGGAGTGGCTTCACGAGACCGAGGAGAGCTGGTTCCCTTCCGAGGAGAAGCCCGTCGGCGCGGCCGGGGCAGCTTCTTAGCCGTAACGATGCGATTTGGGTTTTCCTGCTCTTGATTCGATTTTCATTAGCGTTCATTCGCGGTTTCCTCCGGTGGCGGATGTCTTTGGCCATGTGCGTCAACCTAACGCAGAAGCAGCCCAGCCATGAATCTTTTGATCCGGCGAGAGCCGGATTTTGGAGTGCGGCGGCTTGCCGCCGCCTTGTCAGCGTGCGGCTTGCCGCGCGCTAAAAAGACGCCGCGTCAAGCCGCGGCGAAGAAGGGCGGTGGCAAGCCACCGCACTCCAAAGCCAACGCACGTCGCGTTGGCGAAAATCGCCATAATGGGCCGTATTTCGGATCATGCTTAGGTTGACGCTCATGCGCCGGAGGCAAGGTCGCCGGGGACGCGCATGAGAAATGCGACGGGTAATTCAAACTGACCTACCCATGACACTCGATGCTGGATTCTGGAAACTGGATGCCGGATAGTACTCCGGCTCTCATCCGGTATCCAGAATCCGGCATCCAGCATCGGAATTACAATATGGACATCGATCTCCTCAAGAAACTCAGCGAGACCGCCGGCACCTCGGGACGAGAAGAACGGCTCCGCGCCATCGTTCGCGAGGCGATAACTCCCCTCGTCGATTCCATCGAGGTCGACGTCATGGGCAACCTGATCGGCCTTAAAGCGGGTGGCGGAAGATTGAAGGTGATGGTCGCGGCGCACATGGACGAGATCGGCTTCTATGTGAAGTACATCGACGACAAGGGCTTTCTGCGCCTTCAGACGCTCGGAGGATTCGATCCGCGCCAGCTTTTCGCGCAACGAGTCCTGGTCCATAGCCGCAGCGGCGAAACCCTGCGCGGCGTGCTGGCGTATACGACCAAGCCCACACACATGCTGAGCCCGGAAGAGGCGAAGGAGTCGCCGAAAATCGACAACTTCTTCGTCGATATCGGACTTCCTGCGCAGGAGGCGAAACAGAAGGTGGAGATCGGCGACATGGTCACGATGGACCGCACGCTCGAACTGTGCGGCGGGAACATCGTCGGCAAGGCGATGGACAATCGCATCGGGCTTTACGTCATGATCGAGGCGCTGCGCGCGCTCCGCGGCCACGATGCGGATATTTACGCCGTGGCAACGGTGCAGGAGGAAATCGGCCTTCGTGGCGCGATGACCGCCGCCTACGCGGTGAATCCCGACATCGGCGTCGCGCTCGACACGACGCTCGCCAACGATTTTCCCGGTCAGGCCGAGATGGATTCCGTCACGAAGCTCGGTCAGGGCGTTGCGATCAAGATCATGGACGCGTCGCTTGTTTGCCACCCGAAACTGGTCGACCATTTCCGCGAGATCGCGCGTCGCGAAAACATCCCGCACCAGATGGAAATTCTGCCGCGCGGCGGGACGGACGGCGGCGCGTTGCAGCGCGCCCGCGGCGGCACCGTCAGCATGACCCTCAGCGTGCCCACGCGTTACATCCACACCGTGAACGAAATGGTGAGCCGCACGGATGTCGAGGCCGCGGTGACGCTGCTGGCGCGGTACCTCGAAGAAGCGCATAAGGGCGAGTATCAACTGGTTTGAGGAAACCACGAATGAACGCGAATTCGGCCGTGTATCAATTTGCCGCTGATGTAGCGTTCGCTTACCCGGCATCCGGGAAGCGAAGGATATCCCGGCACTTTCGGCTTCCCCGGCAAGCCGGGGTAAGCCGACGCTACATCTCAGCGGCACGTTGACTCACGACCACGAATTCAGGCCTGTTGAATGAGGGTCCATAGTCGAGAATCGGGCACGCGGCTCGTGCTACGTAGCGAAGGCGGCTTCGCTACTTCGCAGAGTATAAGAGGGATCATTATGAAAAAAAACCAGGTGGCCGTGCAGTTGTACACGCTGCGCGAGCAGATGAAGACGGCGGAGGACATGGTTGCGTCGTTGAAGAAAGTGCGGAGCATCGGGTTTGGCGTCGTTGAGGCTGCCGGCACGGGCCCGCTATCGATGGAAGAATACGCCAAGGTCCTCAAGGGCGAAGGTCTGGCCTGTTGCGCGTCGCACGAGTCGCCCGAAACAATCCTCGGCGAACCTCAGAAAGTGGTCGAACGGCTTGGCCAGCTCGGCTGCAAGTATGCGGTGTACCCGTGGCCGGGCGGCGTGGATTTCGGCGATGCCGAGGAGGTCAAAAAACTGATCACGGGCTTGAACGAGGCGGGACGGGTGTTGCACGAGGCGGGGCTGACGCTGTGCTACCATAACCATCACATGGAGTTCCGGCGCATCGCGAACCGCCCGATCCTCGAGATGATATTTGCCGACACGGACCCGAAGTACCTGCAGGCGGAGATCGATACCTATTGGGTCCAGTTCGGCGGCGCGAATCCGGTGGCTTGGTGCGCGAAGCTCAACAACCGCGTGCCGCTCGTTCACATGAAAGACTACGGCGTCGGACACGACAGCAAGGTGGTGTTTGCGGAAGTCGGCAACGGCAACCTGAACTGGAAGGGCATCATCAATGCTGCGGACGCCTCCGCTTGCAGGTGGTATATCATCGAGCAGGATGAGTGCCCTGGTGACCCGTTCGAGTCCATCAAGCAGAGCTACTCTTTTGTAACCGCCCAGCTATGCGCTGGTTAGCCTGGATTATTCGCGAAACACGAATAATCCGCCGCTTGGCGGCCGTGATGGATGCGGCTGTGCCGCATCCAAACGGGGCTGGAAACAATTTCATGCCGCGCTGAACAAATCGGCGCGGCATTCGTCAGAAGATAAGCGCTGAAGAAGCGCAAAAGGAGAAATACCGAGTCATGAAACATAGCATGGTCACCGCGTCCGTTTGTGTGGCCGCGTTTGCGGCGGTTTTGACGGCAGATGCCCGAATGGGCGTGAACAAGAACGGGGATTCCGTTTTGACGGCCGATGAAATCGCCACCGCGTACTCCGGCAACAAGGCGAAGAGGCTTGAACTGTTCAAGCAACTCGACACCGACGACAACAGCGTCCTGAGCGAAGCGGAAGTCGGCAGCAAGGACACGCTGAAGAAACTCGACACGAACGGCGATGGATACATCACGCAGAATGAGTTCCTGTTCGAATCCGCAAAGGCCACGACGAAAGCCTTGAACGCGGCCGACAGCAACGACGACGGCCAGATTGACGAGAGCGAAGCCCAGTTGGCGATCGAAAAGAGGAAAGCGCGCCGCAACAAGTAGTCATGACTCCGCTGGAGGGGCAGCCTTCCGGCTGCCCGCGGATTACGGCTACTCGTCGTAGCCGGCCGGATAGCGCCTGACCGTTCCGCCGATGCGGACGGTCAGGTCGGCCCCCAAGGCGGAATCGACGACATCGGTCAGGGTTTCGCCGGGCTGGAGCGTCACGGGCTTGGTCTTCCGTCCCGCGCCCACCGCCAACAGTTTCGGCGTGCGGGTCAGGTTCTGGACCGTGTACGAGACCCGGTAGTCGTGTTCGGGCATGGTGACTTCTTCGATCCGGGTCCGGTTCTGTTTCTCGCCGAAATCGTCCACGTACGTGTCATCCGTCGGCACGGTCTGTGTTGTTGTGTACGACCCCGACACCACTTTCACGCCTCGCACATCGCTGACGGAAACGGGGAACAGGTCGTTGTTCGTGCCGGCCGGTGGTTGGATGAAATCCGAGACCGCTGGATCCGGCTGTGAATACACACTGATCGGGGCTGTGTAGGCCGGGGCGGGGGCTGTCGTGACGGCGGTGGCGGGCGGATTCGCCGTCAGCAGGGGTGTCAGGGGCGTGAAAAATTTCTGCTGCAGTTCGGCCAGGTCATCGCGCACGCCGTCGATTTGCTGCTGGTGGCCGCGCTGCAGGCGCATTGATTCCCTTTGCGATGTCCCGATCTGGCGTGCGTACCGCTGCGCCTCGAGAAGCTTGGCGTCGACCGCTTTCAGCTTGGCGTCTTCTTCGCCGACCTGTTTTTCCAGTTGCTGCAGCCGGGCCTGCTGCTCGTCCAGCTTCTTCTGGAGTTCGTCGACTCTCTTGTCGGAGCAGCCGATGGCGAGGAGACACGTGGCCAAAGTGATGATGCGCTTCACGTGTGGCAGAGTATTTCCAATGGTTGGAAAATTCACCTTCAAAGTTTCCAAGGATTGGCCCTGACCTGGAGGGCGCATGCTTGCCTGCGCCCTGTTGCGCGAATCTTGATTCGCGCAGGAAAAAGGGACTGACAACGCATCCAGATGACTTATCGCACACGGATCCGGTAGAACCACGGTCCCGCGGATTGGACGGTGTCGGTATAAACATTCACCGGCGGCGTCGCGACCAGGTTGGTGTTCAGCGGGGCGAAGGCGCTGTCGCTGAGGTTTGTTCCGCGCGAAATGGAATAGACCCGGTTGCTCACCGACGGCCAGGTAATGGTGGCCCCGGCCGTCACGCAGCCGACCGAGGCGAATTCAAAGACGGAATTCACATTCGTCGGATCTGTTCCGGCAACATACTCCTGCCCAGCCGTGTGGCCGTCCGCGTCGTTGTCCGTGGAGGCCACCGCGCCGGTGGCCGAACCAAAATACAGCCACTCCCACCAGTCCGGCAGCCGGTCGTCGTCCGAGTCGGCCGGCCGGCCCAGGTACTCCCAGAGGTAGCGTGTCAAGGTCATCCCCGGCGCGCAGAACCCACGCCACTCGTCGGACGTATTATCGAACGCGCGGAAGTCCGACTGGATCTGCGCCTCGTTCGGGAACGGCCACAGGTTATTCGTCGTCGGCGCGTCATAGCCTGGATCGCCCCAGAACGAACCGGAAACGCCCCACGCCTTGGAAAGATCCGCGCCGACCCGGGATCCGCCACCCGCCGTCTGCAGCAAGCTCCCGGGTTCGATGCGGATCGGATACAGCAGCCCGTTGGTTTCCGGGTCCGTGGTAAACCCGTTGTTGCCAGGGTTGTTCGAACCGCACGCAAAGGCGTTGTTGTACTGCGTCGTGTTGATCGTCCCGATCGCCGAACCGCTCACACCGCGTACGACGCAACGCCGTGCGGATGAAACATAGCCGCCCTCCGAGAAGCCGGTGGCATAGCGGACGTTGCCCGTGTTCACAACCGAACATTGCGTGTATTCGAGGCGCGAGGAAACGGAGTAGTTGTTCCAGGCCACGAAGGCGGTCGGTCCCTGGCCGCCGATCACGACGCAGTTGTCGTAACGGTCGGTCGCCCCGGCGTCCTGGCCGTTGTCGATCCGGAACGCGTACGTGCCGGTGATCTGCGCCGCGATGCAACCCTGCCACGCCACGTTGCTCCACAGCAACTGGTTGTTGCCGCGATGGTCCGCGGTGTAGTAGCCCGCGGACCATTCGTCGCAGTCCGGACCCGGGCTGTCGATGGCGATGCAGTTCTGCAGCATCACGTTCTGGCAACTGTACACCACGAAGACCGCCGATGGATTCTGCACGCCAACGGACCAGTACTGGCCGTCGTGCCGCGCGACAACGCATCGCACGATGATGTTCCGGCTGTTGTACACCTGCACCTTGTACCGCATGGAGTTCGTCGCGCCGGGACCCCAGACGTGACAGTCTTCAACGAGGTTGTATTCGCAGGCCAATCCGGGCAGCGAGCTGCCGTTGTTGCCCATGCCGAGCCTTCCGTGGAAGGCGCAGTTCCGAATCTTCCACCGCGCGCCGGCAAACGTGTGATTGCCCAGGCTCGTGAAACGCAGGCCGTCCAGCTCGACGTAATTCCGAACCGCATTGTCCACGCTGCAGTCCAGCGGCTGCCGCATGTCCACGCCCCACCGGTTCAACGCCTTGATCGTCGTGTAGTTCGTCGGCGTCTTCGGCAGGACGCTGTGCTGGATGCGATCCGCCGCCTCGTCGTACACGCCATCCAGCAGGGTGACCGTATCGCCGCCGTTCGTGTTGCAAAGCGCCAGCGCCGCCGAAAGGTTGTGCATGGCCGTTGCAGGAGTCAGGCCGTCGCCGCTGTTGTCCGGCGCATCGTCGTCCACGTAGAAGACCGTTCCCGTCGAAGCGCCGCCGTAGATAGTGGTCGGGATCGGATGGCCCAGGTATTCCCAGATGTACCGTGTCAGCGTTGTGTTCGTGGCGCAGAAGCCACGCGTCGAATCCTGCGCCAGTTGCGCCTTGATCCGATCCTCGTACGGCCAGGGCCAGAGCGGCGACGCGGTCAGCGTGTTGTAGTTGGTGTCGCCGTAGCGCGATCCGTCCACACCGTAGCGGTACAGGACGTTTGCGCCGTAATCCGCGCCGCCGAAACCCGTACCCTTGAGCGCCGATCCGGCCTCGATGCGGGTGATGTATTTCAGGGACGGGATCGCGCCGTCGGCCGTTGGGTTGCTGGTCCTGCAGCCTGTCGCGCAGGCGGTCTGATTGTAATCCGACACCGTCGCCCCATCGACATCGCAGTAGCCCGGCTGCACGCTCGAATTGACGCCGCGCGACGCCTTGTACACGATCACATTGCGCACGATGCCCGGCGGCGGCACTTCCGGCGCGACGCGCAAGCCGTCATGGTCCCCGTTTTCGCCGAGCGTCGCATTGCTGACGTGGATGTTGCGGGTCTTGTTGGTCGACCAGGAAGCCGTACCGATGTTCAGTCCGCCCCCGTTCTTCCAGGCGACGATGTTTTCCATGTGAAGGGTGTTATCATTGGCGTCGTCGGCCTCAAAAACATAACCGCCGTCTTCCCCATTGAGCGAAATCGTTCCGAGCCACTCATTGGGGCCTTGCCATTCTCCGGCGCCATCCCCCCAGTCCTGATGTTGCGCCGTGGCGAAGCTGCCGTACGGCGAGCCGCCGTCGAGAATCCGGTCGATGACAACGACATTCTGCATCGATACATCGCTGGAATTGTAGACCGTAACGCCGACGTTGGGATTGCCACTGCCCGCGCAATCCGCGCTGTTGCAGCCATCGCCGCGGATGACGACGCGCCGCCAGACATTCCGATCCGCGCGGTAGTTTGAGGCTATGATCCGGTTGCGGCCCCAGATCCAGCAGTCCTCGATCAGGTTGTAGCGGTTCCCGTCGTTATGGTCGTTGGTGCCGATCCCAAAAACGCTGCCGCCCCCGTTGGACACATCGTGAAAGCCGCATTCCTTGATCGTGACATAGTCGCCGTTGTAGATCATGCCGCCGCCCTCGAACGTGATGCCGCGGATCGTGATATACCGGTCCTTGCGAAAACTGCGGCCGATGAAAAGCTGTCCGGCAAGGATGACCGCGCCCGGATTCTTTGCGTGCACATACGTCTGCCGCGCCAGGTCCACGCCGGACGTGATCTGCGCGGCATTCGCGCCCTGCCAATGGATGATGCCCGTCCCGGCCGCCTCCGAGTACGTGCCGTCCCGAAGAACCAGCTCATCGCCGCCCTGCATGGTACTGAAAGCCTTGAGGAACGTCTTGAAAGGCGCCGCCTCGCTCAGCCCGTTATTGGCGTCGCTGCCGGTGGGCGACATGTAGAACACTTGGTTTGACGGCTGCGCCTGCGCAGCCGTAACGCCCAGAAACACAACCACCAAGCACAAGGCCCTGTTCATGATCAAATGGCTCCTCTGACGCAGACCCCTGCTGGATGGTGTCGCGCTGATTCCCCCGTTCCCAAGTATTATTGACTCTCGCGAAATATTGTGACCCTTCAGCATCAGACGCCGCGTGGGGGCACGCGGCCTACAGCGGTTGTAGGCCCGGTCCCCTGACCGGGCGCTTGTCACAATATTCTGTAAGGTTCAATAGTCGCTCCGGCATGTCGATTTATTCCAGATCGCAAACTGAGGTGGCATGAAATCGTTGGCAGGGCGCTCATAGGCATAGTCAGTTCAGGGACATACCACCGGGTTGTCCACCGAAGAGTTGGCGAAGCCGGACTTGGCGCGCCGCTTGTCCTTTGCCACGTCGAGGCGTGTACGGCGGCTCAAGGCAAACGCACGCCTGTACGATACGTCCGGCCCGGCGCGTCGTTGGTCACCGTGAACGTGACAGCCGATCCGGTCCCGGTCTTTTCCGGCGGATACAGCGTCCACACCTGCGGGTCGAGCATCAGGTTGGTTGTCCAGCGAACCCCATACACGCGCCCGGCCGAAGTCGGATACACCACAAGCGACATGGCGCCTGTCGGAGCATCGGTGAGCACGATGGTAGGGAAGAAGGAAAGTCCGTTCGTCGGCTGCGTGTCGGCAATGTATTCCTCCATATCCGTCATCCAATCGCCGTCCACATTCGATCCGGGCGAGTTGGAAACCGACGGACTAAGGCCCGCCTGGATCTCCCACCAGTCCGGCAGTCCGTCGTTGTCGCTGTCGCTCGTGGGTATCCCGAAGTTCACAACCTGGGCAATCTCGGTGGGGGACATCAGTTGCAGGGCGCCTGCTTCCAGCGTGGCGAGGCTGGCGGCGTTGCTGCGCGCGATCGCCCGGTTGAGGTGCTGCGCGCCGAAGTGCATGACGATCTTCGTCTCGCCGGGCGCCAGGACAACGCTGTACTCGTAGCCGAGCACGCCGGTGGAGTAGGTGACGGCCGAAGCCCGCTGCTGGCCAAATGCGTTGGCGATGACGTGCGCCACCGTCGGATCTCCGGAACCATCGGCGTCGTCGGTCACAATCCAGTCGTCATTCGTCCCGAAGCTCGTGTCGCCGCTGGACGTGCTATCCATGAGGGTGCCGCTGTCGGACCCGAGGTTCGTGTCGAGCCGGACCCGGTTGGTCACGACTTCGCTGCCGACGTTTTCCATCACCTCTAGGAAGCGGCAGAACCCGCGGTCGGCGGGGACATAGATCTTGCGCGTGACGCGGACCGTGCCGTAGGCAGAGGGACCCATCATGACCTGCCGGGCTGAGACCAAGACCCCGTTTGTGAAGGAGGGGAAGTTTAGAAGCACATGGCCGCCATCGTAGGCGTCAATCGTTCCGTTGTTGATCTTTCCGTTGCCCTGAATGTCCCACAGGTAGTTGGAGCCATCGTAGAGGTTGCGAGGCAGCGAGATATCGATTCCCTCGTCATCCAGAATCGTCAGGGTCGCGGCTGCGGGATTGCCCAGTGTTCCGCCGCCCGTGGGATTGCTCAGCACCAGATTCACCGTCTCGTTCCCTTCGGCCAAGGCATCGTTTAGAACCTGAACGCCAAAACTCTTGACCGTGTCGCCCACAGCAAACGTCAGCGTCCCGTTCGTGGCCACATAGTCGCTGCCCGCCATCGATGTCCCGTTGCTGGTGGCAAAGTCCACCGTCACCGCCCGGCTTGTGTTGCCGTCGCGGCGCACCGTGATCATGGCCGTTCCGCCGGTCTCACTCACCGCGTAGGTCGCGGAGTCAAATGCGATCTCGCCCTGCACCGTCACGCTCACGGCCCGGGTCTGCACCACACCGCTGACGTCATTGCTGAAGGCTACGGTTGCGTTGTAGTCGCCCACGCCGAGTCCGTTGGCGTTCGCGTTGATGGCCACCGTGACATCGGTTGTGACACCCGCCGACAACGTTCCACTGTCCGGCGTGACGCTGATCCAGTTCGACGCGCAAACGGCCGTCCACGTCAGGTTTGTGCTGTCCGTGTTCGTCAGCGTGTAGACCTTGTTTGACGGGCTGAAGGGACCGCCTGAGTAGCCGGAGGCGCTCAGACCATCCGTGGGTGTCACGGTGAGCGCATCAGGCGGCACCGTGCTGATCATCACGTTGTCCAGCGCCCAATGGTCGAAACTGGTGCCGCTGTGGCTGAGTTGCCGCCAACGGAACCGTACGACCGGCCCCTGCGCCGCGACGGGTATGGCCATCGACACGTACGTCCAACTGTAGAAATTGGTGGTATCGTACCGCCCGATCTCAAGCCAACTCGTTCCGCCATTGGTCGAAGACTCAACCACGACACCCTCGCCCGGCAGGTCTGCCGTCTCCCACGGACTGGACCCGTACCCGAAGCGCAGCCAGAAACTCATCGGCCCGCCGTCACTCGTGTCCAACGAGCGCGTGGCGGCAAACCGACTGCCGGCGTCGCTGAACCACAAGGAATTGGGACTCGACACAAAACCACCATGATTGGTGGCGATCACCGTAGTGCCGACCGTGCCCCCGAACGCCGACCACTGCGGGAGGTCAATATTCAGATCGAAGTCGTCAAGGAAACCGTCGTCATCCACAATCGTCAGGGTCGCGGCCAATGGATCGCCCAGTGCTCCCCCGCCTGTGGGGTTGCTCAGCGCCAGGTTCACCGTCTCGTTCCCTTCCGCCAAGGCATCGTTCAGGACCTGAACATCAAAGCTCTTGACCGTGTCGCCCACGGCAAACGTCAGCGTTCCGCTCGTGGCCACATAGTCGTTCCCCGCCGTCGCCGTCCCGTTGCTGGTGGCAAAGTCAACCGTCACGATCCGGTTCGTGTTGCCGACACGGCGCACGGTGATCAGCGCTGGCCCACCAGCCTCGCCGTTCGTGTAGCAGGCGGAGTCAAACGCGATGTCGCCCTGCACGGTCAAGGCAACGGTCCGCGTCCGCACCATCCCGCTGACACCATTGCAGAAGGCTACGGTTGCGTTGTAGGCGCCCACGCCAAGTCCGTTGGCGTTCGCGTTGATGGCCACCGTGACATCGGTTGTGACACCCGCCGACAACGTTCCACTGTCCGGCGTGATGCTGATCCAGTTCGACGCGCAAACGGCCGTCCACGTCAGGTTTGTGCTGCCCCTGTTCGTCAGCGTGTAGACGTTGTTTGACGGGTTGAATGGACCGCCTAGGTAGCCCGTCGACCTCAAATCGTCAGCCGGACTGACACGCAGGCTGTCGGTCAGATTTCCGACAAGTTCGATATCGTCGATATTCCACCCGGAGTAGGTCACGGAACCATCGGTCGACCCCATACCCCAGCGGAGATAGACGGTGGGCGAATCATCGGCTATCGCGGAAAGGTCATAGCTGACGGCCTGCCAGGACGTGTCCTGGAATGAGCCGCTGACATGGTTCCACAGCGTCACCCACGTCGTGCCGTTCGTGCTGGCATACACGCGCGCATGGTCGTAGGAAGCGCTTTCAACGCCCAGCCAGCGCCGGAAGCTGAGGGTAACGTTTTCATAGCCGGAACAGTCCAGCGCAGGTGTGGTCAGGAAGTACTCAGGAATCCCATTCGCGTACGCTCCCGCAAGGTTGTATCCGTACACATGGGCGCCGGTGTGCCCGGAACTCGGGTCGCCCCCCAGTCCCTGCGGTACGCCGAAGGCCCATTGACCTTGCGTGGTCCATCCCGGATCGGCATCAAGTGGGAAGCTGTGGATGACCTCGGGCGGCGGCGGAATAGCGCGCAG
>JAZDKY010000133.1:0-3493 GCA_043802525.1 bacterium | reverse complement strand
GAGCGGCTCTGCGAGCGGCAAGTGGCCAGGCGGCTCGAGTATTGGCTCAAGGCCGCGGGCATCGACAAGAAGCTCAGCCCGCATGCGCTCCGGCACACCTTCGCCACCCACCTTTACAGCCGGACCGGGGACATCCTGGTGGTCCAGCGCGCCCTCGGTCACCGGGACCTGTCGACCACCCAGGTCTACACCCACCTCGTGGACGGCGCGCTGGAGGACGCCCTCGAGCGCCTCTGAGCCGCAACCGACCATGGACCCCAAGCGGTCCAGCCGGGCCGCTTTTCCATTCCAGTTGTGGGACAGGCACTCACAGAGGCAAGAGACTGTCAGCCTACAGTCGAGTCCCCGAACACATCCGCAGGCCATGATGCGGGCAGCATCGGAGCCTTCGGGAGCCGGGCGGAAGGATTGATTGAGAGAACCTTCCGCCGACCGGCGGCTTCGGAATGTCAGAGAACACGTCTTATCCGACATTCCCGGCGGGCGAAGCGCCGCAAGTCCGCGTGTTTCGCGGGTCGCTGCATGGCGGGCGATGGTGTTATCCGACCTCATTTACGCGTTTTCCCTCCCGCGGTCGTTTTCCTGGCCGGTTTTTTCTGCGACTCCGCCAGCTTCTCAATGAGAGCTGTGGCCCACTCCGCCGGCGTCGTCTCCGGTCCCTGGGACGCTTCGCCCTCACGGGCGATCTTGGTGGCCTTGAGGTCCTTGAGGTGGCAGCGGATCATTCGGTCCAGCCGTTCGGCTGCGTCCCAGTCGCCGGACTCCTGGGCCCGGCCCAGTTTGAGGAAGTAGACCGCCACCAGCTCGACCTGCATGAAGTCAGAGCTCTTGTTGAACACGAAGTCCTGGTAGAGCTGGCCGATGATTGCCTCGAAGAGGGGACGCTCCTCTGCAGAGAGGAAGCGGTCGGCGTAGATGCCGTGGCGCAAACTGTTCTGGTTGCCCGGGACTGCGCCGCTGCCGGTCCGCGCCTTGGCGGCCTTCCGTACTTCCTGCGCGGGCGCGGCGTTGCGGTGCCAGCGTTTGAGCTGACCCGCGTCGTGTTTTCCGATCCTGTCTTGGGCCTTGTCGTCTGCCATGGTCACCGCGTTTTTCGTTTCGGCATCTCGGGGTTCGGGGCGGAAGGCGGATTTCGCCCTCTTTCAGGGAAAACCCCCTTCGATACCTACCGGAGCGGATCGCGATGCGTCGGTGTGGATTCGGCCCGGCTTTGAGCCACGATCTGGCGCACCCGGCGCGACGTGACGCCGGAAAGCCGGGCGATCTCGCGGGTGGGAACGCCTTGTCCTTTGAGCGCCAGCACGAGCTTGCGGCGTTCCTCGTAGAAGCCCACATCGCTCGGCACCCAGAGAAGACCGGTAAAATACCGCCGGACGGCGTCGAGCACATCGGGCGGCAGGATGTCCCTGGCGTTGCCGTAGGGCCGTTTCATGTTTTGGGGTTCGTTCTCTTGAGCCATGGCTGATCCACGTCCGGGTTGTTGAAACGAAGACGGTTCTCCCGCGGTGGCGGGCCGATGATCTCGATGTACTGCCGGGTCACTTCGCCGATGCGTTCGTTGGCATCGACGAAACAGACGAGTCCGAAATCCTCGCCGCAGGGGAAGCGGAACCGTCCCCGGTTCTGGTAAAGCCGCGCCTCGCTCCAATCGAGGGAAAGTGCCAGGTCCCGGATGGCATCGACTTTGTCGACGGCCGACGGCGGGACCTTCTCCGTGAAGCGCCACTCCCCGTCCTTGGGGTACAGGTATCGCTCGACCGGCGGCGTCGAAGGGTTTGGGACCGGACGGGAAAGTGAAACGGACGACGGCTGTTCCTGCGGAGCCATGCCGAGCATCGGCGGAGAATAGGTCTTGGGGTCAAGGCTCCGAACGGCGGCGAGAAGGTCGTCCTCGCCGAAACGCGCGACGGCCCAGGCATGAATGTCGTTGAAGCGGGTTCGCAATCCGTCGAAGGCGGCGGGATCGAGTCGTCCTGATTCCAGCGCCTTCTTGGCCATCGCCATCTTGTGCCGGAGCCATGCGTAGTATTCCGGGTCCAGACGGCGATAGCAGACGCCGTTGATGCCCACGTCCCGCGCGAAGTGTCGAGGCTTGTCGGTTTCCCAAGAATCCAGGTTCGTGGCCGCATAGAGCGCGGTCTCTCCGGAGGGCTCGACTGTGGGAGGATCGTCCCTGCGCTGCTCTTCCGTTGTCTCTTGCCCGGAGACAATCGGGACTTGGCCGTTCGAATCGACCGGGGTCGATCCTCCAGCGGTCTGTTGCATCATGAGTTTGAGAAGGCTCACTTTCCCTGCTCCAATCGGGTGATTTCCGGTTCATGGGATACCTACCGGAGCGGAGCCTGTACCGCCGGGATGCGAAGGTGCGAAGGTCGATGAATGCGGTTCGAACCTTCGCAGGAGCCTTCGCGGTGCTGTAGATGATTGATATTGCTGTTAGATATGAAGAAGGAAGAAGAAGGTGCGAAGGTTACCGGGGGAATTACTCACGTATGAGCGGAAAAAAGCAGGTGGTCCGAGGAGAGACCCGCGGTCACGGCATGCGATGTATTTTTTCTGAGTAAGGGGGGTGGACCCCTGAAACCCTTCGCACCTTCGCAGTCTCGTTACAACAGCTTGATTTAACGATGTTTACAGGCGCGAAGGTCCTTCGCGGTTTGCGAAGGGTACCCTTCGCATAAGGAGGAGTCGGCGGGAAAATGGATCAGACGAGGTAGGTGACGTCGTAGGTGGCGGTGCGCCGGACGGAATGCTCCGACCGGTTGACGGCGATCTCGAACCCGGCCTGGCGGATGGTGTCCAGATCGTTCGAGAAGCGTTGGGCGAACTGTTGCACCGAGTTCATGCTGAAGGACAAACCGAAATCCTTGGACAGCCGTTTGATGGCCACGAAAAGGTCGCGGGCCAGAGCGCCCTCGATGGTCGTCTCGTTCCGAAAATCGATCTGGTAGCGCTCGAGGAATGCCGCCTTGTTGGTCTTGGCGACGTTCATGGCGGTGCTCTCCCGGTCCGCTTCGAGCGCGTGCCGGTAGGCCTTGAAGAGCGCCGCCAGACAGGTGGCGATGGGATTGGACTCGCGGGCGGTCTCGAGGCTGACGCTGTTGAGCGTGGCGATCCGGCCCACGAACTGCGGATGGAGTTCTGCCAGCGCCCGGTCGATCTCTTCCTGCTGCTCACCGGCGAGCATCATCAGGTACATGAGGCTCAGGTAGTCGTTGCATCGCCGCTTGCTGTGGTTGCCGAGGCTTCTGTGTAACAGCCGCATAACCTTTTCCTGAGCGCCGGCCTGGAGCATGGCCAGCAAATGGCTCGTGCGTTTCATCAGGGAAGAGACGATCAGATCGCGGTGCTCCCGGAGAGCGGCCAGGATTTTCGCTTCGAGGAAACAATCGCTCGCCTGCTCGTCCATGTCGAAGCGGATGATGAACGAGCGGGACAGGATTTCCGCGAGCTCCCCTCCCAGAGGTTCGATGCCTGTGGTGTTGAGCAGGCA
>JAZDKY010000132.1:0-6285 GCA_043802525.1 bacterium | reverse complement strand
TGCCGCATCCAAACGGGGCTGCCACGTTTGCAGCGCGGTACGACACCGCGTTGCATCACGTCTTTGCCTGCGGGCGCATCCGCGTGCCCGCAGGCAAAGCGGCTTATTCATGAACGCTTTTTCGTTCATGAATAAGCCGGGATAGGGGTGGAGCACTCTTGCGTTCTTTGCGGTTTCCTCTTCCATTGCGGCTCTGCCGCGCTGAGGTACTGCGTCAGTTTGAACCTAAGAAGAGCAGTTCAGGCACGCGCAGCGTGATCGAACGGCTCTTTTCAGGGTGAAGGTGTGTGTGACCCCTGCCTCTCCTTGCGTGCTTACGGCAGGGCGCCATGACGGCCCCTGTCTGCAATCTGGCGAAGCGCCAACGAGCTATTCCAGTCGGACGCGGCCACGAAGGAACCACACGCGATTCGTCAGGTCCGCGAACAAGTTGGTCAGCACGTTGACCGGCGGTTTCGCGGAAATGTTCGTGAGCCCCGACATCGCCGGCCAAACCGGTTCCGGTACGGCGTGGATGCTCTCCACGTCGTAGACCCGGCCGGAGACGCTCGGCCAGGAGAACGTCAGGCCCAACACCTCGTAATCGCGATTGGTCAACACCTCGCTGAATTCGTTGGTGTACACCGACTCCACATAGTTGGTGCCGTACACGTTGGCCACGCTCGCGCTGAAGCAGGAAGCGGCATTGGTCGGATCCGTTCCGGCAATGAATTCCTCCCAAGTGGCCAGGCCATCCTCGTCCTGGTCGCCGTTGTCGGCGTTCTCGAAGTCATTCGTGAAGCCGTGGGCTGCCATCCAGGGCTCGGGCGTGCCGGCGGCGGTGGTGTTGGCCGCAAAATGAGCCAGCACCGCCTTCGGCGCATCCATCAGCAGGTCCAACGGGTTCGCACTGCCGGCAGCGTCGCCGGTCCAGTTCGTGAAGTGGTAGTACGTATCGGCCACCGCCGTGATTTGCGTGGAAATGCCGATGGCCTGCCAGCCGTCGTCCACGTTCACCGAACCGTCCACGTCGGCCCCGGTATCGAGCCAGAAGTTGGTCGTCCACAGCCACGTCAGGACGGCGTCGTTCGTCACGGTCATGACAAAACTCGTGGTCGAACCGAAAATCGGATTCTGGCCCGTCATAAACCAACCCACGCACACAAATTGCGTGCCGCCCGCGTCGCTGGGCTCGGTCACCGTGTTCGTCAGAATCAGGTCTTCCAGATTGGTGTACACCCCGACCGCCGGTTCCGGCGCGCCGTGGCTGGTTGCCACCGCCAACGTGTACAGCCCGTACACACGGACCGTGTTCGTCACCTCGGGCGCGGCGTTCCAATTGGCATCCCCCGCCTGCGAGGCTACGATCGAGACCATACCGGCGCCCGTGAAGGCCAGGTTTGTGCCATTCGTAATCGAGGCCGGACCGCTACCCACCGCGAAGCTCACGGCCAGGCCGGAGTCTGCTGTTGCCGCCAACACGACCGTATCGGTCATGACCTTGTCCCCCAGCGCCGGGAACGTGATGGTCTGGCCTGCTTTGGACACCGTCAGCGTATCCGTTGCAGCGCCCATGTAGGTGACGTCGCTCACCGTGCCCGTCACCGCGTAGGTCCCCACATTCGTCGGGGCTGTGCCCAACCCGTCGTAGGTGAACGTCACCGTCAGACCGCTCGGGTCCGTGGTCGCCGTCACACTCCGCGCCGTCCCATCGTACACTTGTGCCAAGTCCTGCAGATATACGCCGGCCGTCGCCTTCGTTACGTCGAACGTGTTGGTGACGTCCGGCGCCGCGTTCCAGTTGGCATTCCCCGCCTGGGAAGCCACGATCCAGACCGAGCCGGTGCCCGTGAAGGTCAAGTTCGTGCCTCCCGCAATCGAGGCCGGACCGGATCCCACCGCAAAACTCACGGCCAGGCCGCTCGAGGCGGTAGCCGCGAGGGCGATCCGGTTCGTCGTTAGCTGCGCACCGATCGCCGGGAAGGTGATCGTCTGGTCTGTTGCCAGATAGGTAAACCCGTTGGACTGGACCGTTTCGCCATAGCTGGTGGAGTACACGCGCACATCGCCGGGGCCGGCGGAAGACGCCACGCCCGCTGTCACCACCACCTGCGTGGCGCTCTGGCTGTCAATGGACGTCCCGCTCACGCCGCACAGCGTCACGTTGGTGATGTCGACGCCGTTGCCGAGATTGGTGCCGTTGATGACCACCGAATAGCCGCCCGTCCATAGACCCGAAGACGGCAACACCACATCGCCCAGCGGTTCATCGCCGCGGATACGCATGCAGTTCAGGAAATTGCACGGCACCCCGTTGGTATCCCACAAGACCAGCGTAAGGGCACGGTTTTGGGGCACGACGTTCGACCATGTGATAAATCGGTCGCGCCACCAATAGGCGTTGCTGACATTCAACCAACTCCCGCCGCCGCCCGGGTTCTGCCACTCACTCACATTGGTTCCCCAGTTGCCGATATCGGGATTGTCGCCGAAATTCCACGCACCCGGATGTAGTTGTTCGTTGAATTTGTAATTGCCGCTGAACGAATTGACCACATCCACCTGGTAGTTGGTTCCGCGCAGATCCGTGACCGTGATCCAGTTGGTGACAGGTCGCGCGCTCGAGAAAATAAACCACTGCGCGGCATTGGTGGCAATCCAGTCGTAGCCCCCCAAGCCATCCTGCCAGCCGCTGCCGAAGTCACTATTGTAATCGAAGGCCTTGATCATGGCACCGTTACGGTCAAGCCGGTCCCGGTTCGTCGTCGCCAGTTCCATCCAGTCGTTGGTGCGATTCACATGCGTATACACAGCCGCGCCATCCGGACAGAAATTCGTGGGATATTGAATGTTGCTGTGAATGTCGTAGGGCGGGTTCCCGTTCCCGTAGAATGAAATGCGATACTCCATCATCCGAATCGGCACCCCGATACTCCCCGCCGGATTGTAGGTGTAGATTCCGCTGTAGGTCTTGGAGCCCAGGCTGGCAGACTCCACCGTAATGTCCACCGCACCCGCCGTGCCCGCCGGCATGACGATGGACACCCAATTCGCGCCCTGTCCAACAATCGCCGTTGCCGCCACACCGCCGACGGTCACATTGGTCACATCCGAACCGTTGCCGATGGCCGGAACGCAGTTTGTGACGATCACCGTGTTGCCGCCCGCCGCGGGGCCATTGCTGACCGACAGATCAGCCATGGGCTCCATCTCCACCCCCATCACGCGAAGGGCATACCGGTCGGTGGTAATCTCTGAAGTCGCTGCAAAGAACTTGCCGGTTGAAAACCCGGATCCCAATTCGGGCAGCAGGCCCGTGACGGGCAGTCGGGCCGTCACATCAATGTGCTGGTAGGCAAGCGCGAACGCATAATTCGTATTCGGATCAAGAACCCAACCGGGACTCACCGTGTAGAAATTGGTGCTCGCTGCCAACAGGTCAATCCATTGGTTGGAAAGAATGGTTGTGGCTATGGGCGACCCATAGGGCAACATCGAACCGTCGGCGCGGTAGAGCCGAAAGACAAGATCCGCCGTTCCCGTGCTGTTCCCATAGACAGCGAACGTAACAGAGGTCACCGTGCAGGCGCTTGATCCCACGCCGATCGAATACCCGCGGTAAGCCGTCGCCAGCGATGAAGACCCAGCCGGCAAGCTGACGGCTGCAGTCAAATTGGAGGTATTGTCACAGACCAAGGCGGCCTGCGCATCTGCGCCCCCCGAGAAGGCCAACAGCACACAGCACGGCGCCAACGCCTTTTTCCAGTGATTGGAAAGAGTTGAAAACATCCCGAACCAGCCGGATAGATATGTCATAAATCCAACCTTCCTAATGACCTCAAGCAGACTCGCCGGAACCTGATCTCCTACCCTGTCGAATACGGATTAAGGTGAATGCAAACGCTCAAGTCAAGGTTCCACTCAGCGGGGGCGGAAACTCAAAGTAGCGCACCACCGGCGGATGGAATGGTTTGACGGCCCTGGAAAAAGAGTTGCTGCAACGCACGGACCTGCGCGTCCCGTTCCTCCCGCGTCATATGCCGCAGAAGAACTTCCTTCGCCGTCTCATCACCGGCAGCCGCTTTCGCGAGCACCAGGATGAGGCCCGCGGGTTCAGGCTCCCAATACGCAATCCGATCCCGGTCGCCGGGACGGAGGCGGTCCGCCATCAGAAGCGCCGCAAGCGCTTGAATCTCTTCTTTGCTGTTTTCATCGACGAGACGCTGCCATGTCGCGACGGCTTCGCCACCGTTCCCCAGCAGCCATGCGTACAGGCCGGCCAGGTAAGGCATCTTGTCCGTGTACGTTTGCAGGGCGACGCATTGATCGTGCCTGCGCTCCAAATCCACGCGATCCGGCAAAGCGGGGAGCCCCGCGAGAAGAAGGTTGTAGCGCGCGACTTCAAGGAGTTCCCGCGGCGCGGACCGGCGCGGCGCGATCCCGACTGCTTGCTCGGCGAACGCCACAGCCTGATGGTCACGGCCCGCTTCGAGCGCCGCATGGCCCATCAGAATATAGTCTTCCACGAAGGTGGAGCGATCGTTGACGTTGCCGAACGAGGTCAGCGAGAGGAAACCGACGGGGATGAGCACGGCGGCCAGCGCCGGCCACGGTTTCCGGTCGCCGCTCAGCCAGCCGCCGGCAAGGACGGCCAGCAGGGGCACGAGCGGAAGCCGGTACCGGTCGCTCACCGAGAACAAGATCAAACCCGCCGCGTAGAGCATGACGAGGAACGCCATCCAGCGAACCGCCGCCTGGCGAAACCCAATGATCACACCGCCTGCGCCGAGGAGGAGCACCACGGACCAGTTGATCGGGTTCAGGCGGAGCCACGGTGAAAATCCCCTCTGCAGCGAGTAGGTCTTGTTGTTGTACTGCTCGTAGCCGTTCAGCGCGTAATACGTTTTCCACGCCATCAGGCGGATCCACGCGACCGGCTGATCGAACACATGCTGGAAGAATTTCGCGCGCCAGTGGCGATTCATCGCGTCCCGGTCGACCGGGAGGGCCTGCCCGGTTTCCTGTGCATAGCGCGCCTCCGATTCAAGCATGACCGTGTTGGCGTACGGCGGGGCGTTGGGAAAATCCATGACCTGCGTGTAGTACCTTCCGTTCGCACGTTCTTCATTGCCGATATAGAGCGTGTAGGCCGCGCAGGTGGGCATGAACGCCAACGTGCCTGACACTTTCCAGTTCACAACGCCAAACGCCCCAAACACGATGCCGAAGGCCGCCAGCGCGGCCATCGTCGGGCGCCAACGATCGCGTCCGGCATGCACGAATACGATCAGGGGCCAGGCCTCCGCCACGAGCGTGAGCTGGGGTCGCGTCAGGGCGCCGAGGCTCCAAAACAGTCCCGCCAGGAAGATGTCGCGACGGCGCCGTGGCTCGCCCGGAACGGACTGCAGGTGCGCGACGGCGAAATACAGCCCGCTGAGCAACCATGTGATGCCCATGCTGATGTCGAAGGGGTCAGCCGCGAAATACACCACCACCGGATTCAAGCCAAACACGAGTCCCGACAACAAGGCCGCCGATGGTTTTCTCCAAACGCGGCGCGCCATCCAGAAAATCAGCATGGTCGAAAGCAGATGGCAGCATCCGTTGAAACACCGTGCGGCCATGAGCAGCGAGGAGGCGGGAAGCCCCGCTTTGAGCAGGATGGCCAGGGTGGCCGGATAAAGCGGCGCGCGAAAGAACGGCTCGCCGGAAATGTCACCGCGCGCCATCGACTGGGCGAGGTAAAGAATCTCCTTCCCGTCGAGCACCGCCCGGAGACCGAGGGCCGTTCCGCCGTACCATGTGAAATAGCCCACGGTATACAGCAGTGTGATGCTGAACAGGATCAGCCCCAAGCGCGGCATCCTGATCGTGCTACCCGTAGGTTGTTTATCCATGGGTGGTGCGGGTCGTTTTAAAGTACGACCTGACTGTTACCAAGGCAGGTCAAAACATGAAAGCTGGATCTGGGCAGGTGCCCCACCGCAGGGGTTTTTCAGCGCAATCAATTGTGAATGTGTGACCCTTCTCGGCCTCAGGACCCCTGCAGCCCAATGCAGTCGCCCGACGGTGCAACCACAATGCGCAAGTTCTTCGATAGCGCAACCAGCTTCTACTACCGCATACGCGCCGTGCGTCCGCTCATGCCCTGAAAAGGACTGATAATCGGCTCTTCTGGGAACTTGGGGGCTAATTTAGAAATCGATGCGACGTTATCCGGCGGCGTTGAACACGTGCGTTGTTATAACCCGCTCCCATGGAGGGAGCGATGGCAAGGAAACGCGCGCGAGCAAAGCGATGGACGGT
>JAZDKY010000131.1:0-6748 GCA_043802525.1 bacterium | reverse complement strand
AGGCCTTGTACACCTTCACCACATCCTCGATGTTGATCGGGTGGTCCTCAAAATGCGTCGACGCGATGTCGAAGACCGGCTTGGACGTATTCGCAGCGAGGCCGAACACGCCGAGCAGGACGTCAGGTTTGGGAAAATGTTTTCCCAGCAGGCCCCTCTCGTCCGCGATGGCGCGCACGAGACTGCGAGAGTCGTCCTGGTCGAGGATCGTGTAATCCAGTTTGTAACCGAGCAGGTCGCCGTGACGCCTCAGCATGCGGTTGGCCATGTGATGGAACGTGCCGCCCCAGAGCCCACCGACGCCCTCGCCGACAAGGCCTTGCGCGCGGTCGAGCATCTCGCGCGCCGCGCGGTTGGTGAACGTCAGAAGGAGGACCCGGCGCGGGTCGATCCCCTTCTCCACGAGGTACGCCACGCGGTACGTCAGCGTACGGGTCTTTCCGGTACCGGCGGCCGCGATGACCAGCACCGGCCCGTCCGGCGCCATCACCGCCGCGAGCTGTTCGGAATTCAGGGCTTTTTCAAAATCGATGTTGCTCATAAATGAAAATGGTTAATGGGAAATGGTTAATGGTTAATGAACGGCCTTCCTTTCATCAACCATCAACCATCAGCCATTAACCATCCTTCTTCAGCAGGTCCTGGATCGTTGTCGCATCCAGCGCGCCGCCAAGGCCGTCTTCCAATTTCTTCAGAACGCCCATCACCGGCGCGGAAAGGTTCGTCAGGCCGAGCGCCTCCGGCTTCGCGCCGTCTTGGATCACCGCGTCCACGATTTCCGCCACGCGGACAGCGGTCGGCGCCTTGAGCAGGACAAAACAGCCTTCCTTTGCAGCCGTCTCGACGAGGAGTCCGCTCCGGACCAGCAGGCGGACCATCCCGTTCAGCAGGCGGATCGGGACGCGCTGCTCGCGGGCAAACGCGTTGGTTTCAAACGGCGTCCCGCTGCCGGACATCGCTTCCGCCGCGCGGATGACGATCGAGAGCGCCAGGGCAACTTTCGACTTCGCATTCGCGTTGTCGGCGGCGCTTTCCACGCGGTACGTTGCCGCATTCTGGAGCGCGAACGCGAGCTCGGCGCCCAGCAGGATGATCACCCAACTTATGTACAGCCACGCCAGGAAAATCGGCACAGATGCGAATGTTCCGTAAATCGCGTTATACCGGCCGACGCCCATCTGCAGGGAGATGTACGCTTTCTGCCAGATGATCCAGAGCGTCCCGCCGACCAGGCTGGCCACGATCGCCGGCGCGGCGCGCACGCGCGTGTTCGGCAGAAGGCTGTACAAGAACAGGAACGCAAGCCACGTCATGAAAAACGATGTCAGCCGCAGAAGATTTTTCACCACGAAGCTGATGCTTTCCGGCAGGATCGGTACCATGCCCTTCAGCGACGCCTCGACCGCGCTGGCCGCGCCGATCAACAGCGGGACCAACACGATTACGCTGATGTAGTTCGCGGCCTGCCGGATCGGATTGCGCATCTGCGTGACACCCCAGATGCGGTTGAACGAAACCTCCATGCTGGCCAGCATGATAACGGCGGTGAAAATAACAAAGCCCAAGCCGGCCCAGCCGAGCGCGGCAAAGTTCGTCGTGTTGACGATGTTCAGAACGGAGTCGAGGAACGACTGGAATTCCTCCGGCATGGCACCTTTCCACTGGAGGAGCGTGTTGATCTGTTCCTGGCCAAAGCCGAATCCCTTCAACAGCGCGAAGCCCACCGCGAGCAGCGGCACGAGCGACATCAGGGTGACAAACGTCAGCGCGGACGCGTGGACCGCAAGATCGTCCTCGGTAAATCCCTTGACGATGAGCTGGGCGACGCGAACGAGGCGGATCGGAAAGCTCTTGCCGGCGGACAGCGTCGACAGCTCGATATCCCAGACATCATGCATGAGGAACTTCCTCAGGCGTTGCCAGCGGGTTTTCGGCTCGTCGGTCATGGGGGGAATGTATCGTCAGGGCGCGAGAGAGACAAACGAATATTCCAAGCGGAGTCCAAAGTCCAATGTCCAAGGTCGAGGAAGCAGGAGCGGGGACATCTTGTATTCCTCCGACTTTGGGCCTTGGACTTTGGACTTCCTCACGTCTTGTTCGTCATCACCACCAGCTTCTCAAACATCACCCACGCGGCCAGCGTCTTGGAATCGTGGATTTCGTCCCGGCTGATCTTCCCGACGATTTCCTCGCGGGTCATCAGGACGACTTCCACGTGTTCGTCATCGTCCGGATCGGTTTGCCCGGATTCGACGTCAACTTCCGCAAAGAAAATTTCGATCTTTTCATCACAGTAGCCGGGCGACGGATAGATGAAGCCAAGTCGCTGGACGGTTTTCGCCTTGAAACCTGTCTCCTCCTGGAGTTCGCGCCGGGCACAGAGTTCGGGATCCTCATTCGGCTCGCGGTTGCCGGCCACGACCTCGAGCATTTCCTTCTCCACCGGCTTGCGGAACTGCCGCACGAGGGCGAAGCGCCCGTCGGGCAGCCGCGCGAGGATCGCGACCGCGCCGCGGTGCCGCACGATTTCACGCAGGCCCTTCTGCCCGTTCTCCATTTCGATTTCCTGCACTTCGAGGCCGAGGATTCGGCCGGTGTAGACTGTTTTCCTGCTTATTGTTTTTTCGTGCACAAGGATTCTCCGGCGTTGCCCGTTACGGTTGAACCACCTTAATATACAGAACATGATTCATTCCAGAAAAGAACGCGAGCAACTGGAGGCCTCCTGGCTCGCGCCGTATGCGGAACGGAGCGCGAACAGCAAGGGCCGCAAGATCCCGGAGCCACCGCACGGCTACCGGTCCGAATTTCAGCGCGACCGCGACCGCATCCTTCACAGCAAGTGTTTCCGGCGGCTCGAGTACAAAACGCAGGTGTTCGTCAACGGCACCGCGGACCACTACCGGACCCGGCTCACGCATACGATGGAAATGGCCGCGGTCGGCCGCACAATCGCCCGCGCGATGAAGGCCAACGAGGACCTGACCGAGGCCATCGCCCTCGCCCACGACATCGGACACAGCCCGTTCGGGCATGTCGGCGAGCAGGCGCTGAACGAATTGATGCGAAACGAGGGCGGCTTCGACCACAACGTGCAGAGCTGTCGCGCGGTCGAATTGATCGAGCACCGTTATCCCGATTTCCCCGGCCTCAACCTGACGTGGGAGGTCCGCGCCGGCCTGCGCAAGCACCAGGTGGCGACGCCGGGCGCGGAACTCGACGGGCTGCCCATCGGCCCTTTCCAATTCATCGAGGCCCAGATCGCGGACATTGCCGACGACATGACGTACCACGCGCACGACGTGGACGACGCGCTCGAAGCCGGCCTGATCACGGAGCTCCAACTCTGCGACCAGGAGCTCTGGCGCCGGGCCGCGGAACGCGCGCACGCCCAATTTCCCACGATGCCCTCCGACCGCCTGATGGACGTGACGATCCGGTGCCTGCTGGACCTGCAGGTCGAGGACGTGATCAAGACCAGCGATGAGCAGATCACGAAACACCGGCCGCAGTCGCCGGGCGACGTCATGCGCTGCCCCGAGCGGATCGTCGCCTTCAGCCCGAAGATGAAAGCCCTTCTCGAGCCGTTTCGCGCATTTCTCTACCGCGACATCTACTACCATTCGGCCGTCAGCGGCAGCAGCCGCGAGGCGGTCAACCTGATGCGGCGGCTTTTCCTCTATTACATCGATCACCCGGACACGATGGGCCGCAAGGCACGCGCGCGATTGCCAAGTGAAGGCCTCTGGCGTACCGTATGCGACTACATCGCGGGCATGACCGACCGCTACGCAATGGGGGAAATTATTAAGTACGGATTGGACAAAGGCCAAGTGGAAACCTGAAACTTGAAACCGGAAACCTGAGTTCAGGATCGCGCACGACCGGACCGCAGAACGAAGAGGTTCATATGATCAGGGAAGCCATTGCGAAACTGGCGGAGGGACAACAGCTGTCCCGCGAGGAAGCACACTCCACGATGCTGGAAATCATGTCCGGAGAGGCCACGCCGGCGCAGATCGCGTCGTACATCACCGCCCTTCGAATCCGCGGCGAAACGCCGGAGGTCATCGCAGGGAGCGCCGCCGCCATGCGCGAGAAATTTACCGCGGTCCACGCGCCGACGGACATCGTCGTGGACACCTGCGGGACCGGCGGCGACGGAGCCCACACCTTCAATATCTCCACCTGCTCCGCTTTCGTCGCGGCGGGCGCGGGCGTCACCGTGGCGAAACACGGCAACCGGAGCGTCTCGAGCAAGTGCGGGAGCGCCGACGTGCTCGGCGCGCTGGGCGTAAAAGTCGATGCGACGCCGGACATCATGTCCGACTGCCTGAAGTCCATTGGCATCGCCTTCCTGTTCGCCCCGATCCTCCACCCCGCGATGAAGCACGCCATAGGCCCGCGGCGCGAGATCGGCATCCGCAGTATCTTCAACATCCTCGGTCCGCTCTCCAACCCCGCCGGCGCGCGCTACGGCGTACTTGGCGTTTACGACCGCGATCTCGCGTTGACGTTGGCCGAGGCCGCTGCCGCTCTCGGCGCGAAGCGGCTTTTTGTCGTCCACGGGTTAGACGGGCTCGACGAGATCACGACCACCGCCCCGACCCGCGTGGCCGAAGTCCACGACGGCGTCGTCACGACTTACGAAATCAAGCCGGGCGACTTTGGCATTCCGACAGCGTCGAAGACGGATCTCGCGGGCGGCGAGGCCGCGGAGAATGCAGAGTTGATCCGCAAGATTCTTTCCGGTGAAAAGGGCCCGCGCCGCGACATTGTCCTGTTGAATGCCGCCGCGGCCATCGTGGCCGGGCAGAAGGCGAAAGACCTCAAAGAGGGAATCGCCGCAGCGGCCCAGGCCATCGACTCCGGCGCCGCGAAGCAGAAGCTGGAGAAGTTGATTGAGTTGACTCAAAAGACATCATGAACAAGCCAACTCTTGCCGTCCTTGCCGCGGGAATCGGGCATCGCTACGGCGGCCTCAAGCAAATCGAACCCGTCGGCCCGTCCGGCGAAATCGTGATCGACTATTCCGTCTTCGACGCCATCGGCGCGGGGTTCGGCAAGCTGCTGTTCGTCATCCGCCGCGAGATCGAGGACGCGTTCAAGTCCGTCATCGAGCCGCATTTTGCGGGGCGCATCCCGATCGAATACGCGTACCAGGAACTGAACGACGTGCCCGCCGGCTTCACGCCGCCGAGTGGCCGGACGAAGCCGTGGGGAACCGGCCACGCCGTGTACGCGTGCCGCCACGCATGCCGCGAGCCGTTCGCGGTCATTAACGCCGACGACTTCTACGGGCGTACCTCGTTCAAACTGCTGGCCGCCAAGCTTGGGCAACTTTCTCCAAAAGGCAATCGGTATTGCCTCGTGGCTTTCATCCTGCGCAACACGCTGTCCGACCACGGCCCGGTTTCGCGCGGCGTCTGCCAGGCGAGCGAGGACGACCTTTTGTCGAACGTCGTGGAGCACCACAACGTCGAGCAGGCAGGGACCCGCGTCCAAGGACTCAGGGACGGCAAGGCCGTCACCCTCACCGGCGAAGAACCGGTGTCGGTGAACCTTTGGGGATTCACGCCGACCCTCTTCGACCACTTGGAGCGTGAGTTCCTGGCATTCACGCCATCGGTCACAGATAACACGAACGTCGAATTCCAACTTCCGACCGTTGTGGATTCCCTCATCCACCAGGGCCGGGCTGAAGTCGAGGTCCTTCATTCGCACGAGCGATGGCTGGGGGTGACCTATCCCGAGGACAGGCCCCGCGTGGCCGCGGGTATCCGGGACTTGGTCAAGTCGGGCGTGTATCCGCAAAAGCTGTGGACTTAGAATTCTGTCGCTTCCACGCGTTCGTTTTCCTATAGATGCCCGACACAGAAGAACAGGTTAAGATATGAAAGAAGAAACCATCGGCATTGTCGGATTGGGCTACGTCGGCCTCCCCCTCGCCACGGCGTTCGCGGAGAAGTTCAAGGTCGTCGGGTTCGACGTCAAAGCCGACCGCGTCAAGGAGTTGAAGGTCGGAAAGGATCACACGGGCGAAGTCGACCCGGCCATGCTGAAAAACCGCAACCTGTCGTTCACCGCGAATCCGAACGAACTTCGCAAGTGCACGTTCATCATCGTCGCGGTCCCCACCCCAATCAACGAAGCGAAGAATCCCGACCTGACCCCGCTGGACGAATCCTCAAAGACCGTCGGCAAGATCCTGAAAAAAGGTATGATGGTGGTCTACGAGAGCACGGTGTATCCAGGCGTTACCGAGGATTATTGCCTTCCGATCCTCGAGCGTGAGTCCGGTCTCAAGCTCGGCCAGTTCGACCTCGGCTACTCGCCGGAACGCGTCAATCCCGGCGACAAGAAGCACACGGTCAAGGGAATCGTCAAGGTCGTCAGTGGTCACAGCCGGAAGGCGCTGGAGCGCTGTGCCGCGGTGTACAGCTCGGTCATCGAGGCGGGCGTCCACAAGGCCCCGAATATCATGACGGCCGAGGCGGCGAAGGTCATCGAGAACGTCCAGCGCGACCTGAACATTGCGCTGATGAACGAGCTGTCCAAGATCTTCGCGCGCCTCGGCCTGCACACCTCCGAGGTGCTGGCGGCTTCGGCCACGAAATGGAACTTCCACCGCTATCACCCCGGCCTCGTGGGCGGACACTGCATCGGCGTGGACCCCTATTACCTCACCGCCCGCGCTCTGCAGCTCGGCTACCAGCCCGAGGTCATCCTCGCCGGACGGCGGATCAAC
>JAZDKY010000130.1:0-44137 GCA_043802525.1 bacterium | reverse complement strand
CACGCGAAGCGGGCATCCTGTTGCATCCCACGTCTCTTCCTGGACGCTACGGGATGGGGGAAATAGGTCCGGAAGCGCGGAAGTTTGTAGCAACGCTGGGCGAGATGGGGGTTCACCTCTGGCAGATTCTTCCGCATGGCGTCACGGGCTATGGCGACTCGCCGTACCAGTCTTTTTCGACGTTCGCGGGCAACCCGCTGTGGATCAGTTTCGACGTCCTGGTCGAGGACGGGTTGCTGAGTCCGTCGCGGCTCAACGCCTTTCCCAAGTTGCCGGACAACACGGTCGATTACGGGCCCGTGATCAGAGCCCGCGAGGCGGTCCTGCGGACGGTTTGCCGGACGTTCGAGCAACGGGCCTCGGCGGACGCGAAGAAGGCGTACGACGAATTCTGCGGGAAGAACGCGGACTGGCTCGAGGACTTCGCGCTTTTCATGGCGCTGAAGGGCGCGCACAAGCTGAGGCCGTGGCATACGTGGGAACCGGAACTGGTGCGCCGCGACCCGGCGGCCCTGGCCCGCGCGCGCCAGAAACACCATGTCGCGATTCGGAACGCGAAGATCCTCCAGTACCTGTTCTTCGACCAGTGGCACCGGCTCCGCGAGTACGCGCACCGGAGCGGCGTGAAGATCATCGGCGACATTCCGATCTTTGTCGCGCACGACAGCGCGGATGCGTGGGCGCATCCCGAGCTGTTCTCTCTCGATGAGAACGGCCACTGCACGGTGGTCGCGGGCGTTCCGCCCGACTATTTCAGCGCGACGGGCCAGCTCTGGGGCAACCCGATCTATCGTTGGGAGGTCCACAAGCAGCAGGGCTATACGTGGTGGGCAAAGCGGCTCCGGAACATTTTTGAGACGGTCGACATCGTTCGCATCGACCACTTCCGCGGTTTCGAGGCGTACTGGGAGATCCCGGGCGATGCCGAGACGGCGGTCAACGGCACATGGGTCAAGGGCCCGGCCGCCGATCTCTTCGAGTCGCTGAAGCACCAGCTCGGCGATATGGCGATCATCGCCGAGGACCTGGGCGTCATCACGCCGCCGGTCGAACAGTTGCGCGACCGGTTCCATCTGCCGGGGATGCGCGTGTTGCAGTTCGCGTTCGGCGACGACACGAAGGCGTCCGAGTATCGCCCCGCGAGTTATCCGCCGCATTGCGTTGTCTACACGGGAACGCATGACAACGACACGACCGTCGGCTGGTTCCGCAGCAAGCCGGGCAAGAACAGCACGCGCACCCGCGCGGATGTGGAGAAAGAGCGGCGATCGATCCTCAACTACTTAAAAAGCGACGGTCGCGAGATCCACTGGGACCTTATCGCGCTCGCGCTTCGATCCCGTGCGAACACAGCGGTCATTCCGCTGCAAGACGTCATGGGTCTCGGAACAGCGGCCCGCATGAACGTACCCGGCACCACCAGCGGGAACTGGCGGTGGCGTTTCACGTGGGACATGCTCACGCCCGCGATGAAAAAACGGCTGCGGCAATTGACAGAGTCGACGGGGCGGTGTCGGGAGGGAACAGAACGCAGTGACCTGTAACCGGTGACCGGTCACAGAAGCAGAACCTCATCCTTCCCTTCCGGTCTTCCGCCGTCTATCCTCGTGCGCAGTCCAAACGAGGAGACCTCCGCGTGTTTCAAGGGCCGCCGCATGAGAAAAAAGAGCTGACGTGGTCTTTCTTCATCGGCTGGTCGCTGCTGATCTTTGCCGTTATTCCGTTTGCTCCGCCGCTGATTCGCTGGGTCAGCCAGTATCTGCCCTTGCGCATGCTCGTTTTCGGGACGATGGGTGTGATTCTCGCGGCCAGCGTGATTGCGGTGGTTTACCTGGCTTGGATCGCGCCGCGGCGGCGCCATGCGAACCTGCTCTGGATGTTCGGCATACTGCTTGTCTATGCCTACTTCTGTTTCTTTGAGGTGAAGGCCGATCAGGAGGCGCTGCATTTCCTGGAGTATGGATTCCTGGGCCTGCTCGCGTTCCGGGCCCTGAGCCACAACGTACGCGATATCACGATCTACGTGTCCGCCATTGCGATGGTCACCGTCGTCGCGAGCCTCGACGAAGTCTTCCAGTGGGCTACGCCGGGGCGTTACTTCGACCTGCATGACGTGAAATTCGACGCCGTGTCCGCGTTCCTCGCCCAGGTTGCCATCGCGAAGGGCATGCGTCCGCCGTTCGTATCGGAACCGATCAAGCCCCGGTCGGTTCGCGTCCTGTGCGGACTCGTTGTCGCCCAACTCCTGATCCTAGCTTTCTGCGTCTGGAATACGCCGACCCGGGTGGTGCGCTACGCCGGGGCCATCCCGTTCCTGTCGTTCCTGCAATACGACGACAACGCGATGAGCGAGTTCGGTCACCGCCACACCGACCGCAACGTTGGTGTATTTTACTCGCGGTTCACGCTGGACGAACTGGCGCACCTGGACGGGCAGCGCGGCGAGGAGGTGGGCCGGCTCATCGCGGCGAACTACAAGGACTCCACGAACTATGCGGCTTTCCTCCAGCTCCGGACGGCGGGTACGGACCCGTACCTTCACGAGGCAGCAGGTCACATAGCCCAGCGCGACCACTATTCGAGAACAGCGTGGAAGTACGAAAAGGATCCGAAGCGGTACAGGAATCACAACACGATTGCCCACGGGGAAAACCTGATCCTCGAGAAATACTTTCCACATGTGATCGAAGCGTCGGGGTTGCGGGTTTTCAAGAAGCAGGTCGACGTCTGGAAGCGAAACCTCAATACCGAGCACGCATACAGCAGCCGTATCGACGACCAGCTCATCGTTCGCTTCCGCGAGTCGGAACTCGGCAGTTTGCTCCTCGCGGCGATCCTGTTTGTTCTGTTTATCCGGTGGCGATGGGGGCGGGAGCGGGAGGACGTGGAGCGTGGGGGAGCGGGAGTTCGTGGAGCGTAGGGAGCGTTGGAGCGTGGGGGAGCGTCGGAGCGTGGCGAGCGTTGGCCGGGCCACGCTCTGACGCTCCACGAACTCCCGCTTTACGACGACGAGCAAGAAATGCTGGACACTCCACCAAGAGAGTCGCGAGTCGTCTCGTGGCTCCTGGCGTGCGCGTGGGCGGTCGTCATTTATACGGCGGTCCCGTTCGCGCGACGCATCCAGCTCTTCGTGTCGGATCACTGGGGCCGGAAAACGTTCATCTACATCGTCCTTGCCGTGCTGGTCCTGGCCGGGATCAAGGCATGCCTGATCCTCGCTCGCCGCCGGTTCGAACTGCGCTGGTGGAATGCCGGATGCCTCCTTGCCGTGGGGCTTGCGTATGGCGTGTTCGCGATCAACCTGCGCGATGCGCCGGAGGAAGCGCTGCACCTGGTCGAGTACGGAGGACTTTCCCTCCTCGTCTTTCGCGCGCTCAGCCACCGCGTGCACGATCCGTCCATCTACGCCACGGCGTGGGTCATCACCGTCATCTTCGGCATCGGCGACGAACTGCTCCAGTTCCTTGTGCCCGCGCGGTACTGGGATTTCCGCGACATTGCGATCAACGCGTCGGCCGCGGCATTGATGCAGGTCGCATTGGCCGGCGGCCTGCGCCCTCGTTTCGTTGCGCGGCGCGTCCGCCCGGAAGGGATGGTGTTGCTCTGCCGCGCCGCGCTGGTCCTGCTGGCCATCCTGACCGCGTGCAGCACGAACACGCCGCCGCGCATGGCGTGGGTCCGGGCGCATGCGCCGTTCGACATGGTCCGGCGCATCGACGACATCATGATTGAGTACGGGCACTGCTTCCGCCATCCGGAGGCGGGCGTGGTCACGTCGCGCATGACGCCGGACGAGCTGCTGGCCTTCGACCGGGACCATGCCGCGGAAACGGCGCGTACGCTTGAGGCGTACCAAGGCAAGCGCTACCCAACGTTTTTCCGCAACCACCTTTCATGGAAAAACCCGTTTCTCTACGAGGCCCGCGTGCGGCTGTTCCGGCGCGACTTCCACCTGAATCAGGCGATCCGCGACCGCGGGAAACGCCACGAACTGCATCACCACGCCACCATCGCGTACCACGAACAGCAGATTCTGGATGCGTGGTTCAGCAACACCGTGGCGCAGTCCTCGTACCGATGGCCGCCGGAGATCATGGTTGCTTTGCAAACGCTAGTCGTGGACGAGAAACCGTACGTAACGCAAGTCAGCAGGCACCTTATCTGCTCCTTTTCCGAGCGGCAGCTGATGATCGTGCTGGCGGCCGCGTTGCTTGTCGTCGGCCTCCTGCAGACGTACTATGCGCGGAGAAAATCATGAACGCGCGCCACAACGCAGAGGATGCTTTTGAAATCTTTCCCCGATGGGTAGGGCGGCTTCGACGAAGCCGCCCTTCGGCGTCGCCCAGGGCAGGCGGCGCTTTCGTCGAAAGCGCCCTACCTGATGGACGAACGATTCCTGGTGCACCCACAACCCGCAGGAATTTCCTCAAGACCGCCGGCCTCGCGGGCGCCGCGGTCTCATTCGGGTGGCCGAGACAATGGTCCTGGGCTGCCGGGACCGGGAACGCGGGGAACCTGCGTTTCGTGTTCTACACGGACGTTCACAGCCGCGTCGAATGGAAAACCCCTGATGCGCTCGAGATGGCCGCGGCGGCTATTAATGACCAGGCGTCCGACCTGATCCTGTGCGGCGGCGACGTGATCACGGATGGATTCGAATCCAGCGCGGAGATGGTCGCGCCGCGCTGGGACGCGTACCTCGCCATGCAGGGCGCGATCAACGGCACCATCCATACGGCGATCGGGAACCATGACCTCGTAGCCGCGATGCCGAAGGACGGCTCGCCGGCCAGCGCGGACCCACGGGCGATATTCCGCGAGAAGCTCGGCATCGAGCGGACCTACCGTTCGTTCGACGCCGGGGGCCATCACGTCATCATCCTCGATCCGATCGAAGTCACGGGCGACGAGCTCAAGTACCGGGGTTTCATCGGGCAGGAGCAGATGGACTGGCTGAAGACCGACCTGGGAAAAGTGGATGCGTCGGCGCCGGTCATCCTCCTGACACACATGCCGCTGCTCACGGCCTTCTACGAGGCCGTGCTCGGTGCGACGGAACCCGCACCGCGAAACCGCGTGGTCGTCAACAACCGCGAGGTGCTTGCGCTGTTCGAGAAACACAACCTGCTCCTCGTCCTGCAGGGTCACTTGCACGTGAACGAAATGATTCGCTGGCGCGATACGACCTTCATTACCGGCGGCGCGGTCGCGGGCAAGTGGTGGCGCGGCAACTGGCACGGCACGGAAGAGGGGTTCGGTGTCGTCACGATCGAGAACGGCCGTGTCGACTGGCAGTACATCGACTACGGTTGGGAGGCGCGGCGGCCGGTGGGTTCGTAGGGGAGCGTGGGTTCGTGGAGCGTGGGGGGAACGTGAGGGAGCGGTGGAGCGTGGGGGAGCGGTGGAGGAGCGTAGGGGAGCGTTGGCCGGGCCACGCTCCTCACGCTCCCGACGCTCCACGAACTCACGCTCCACGAACCCTACCGGAACAGCCGCGCCATCAGGATGATGTCGTCGTAGCGCCCGTCGAGCTTGCGGGCCTTGCGCTTCCGGCCCTCCACGGCGAAGCCGAGGTCCTTGTAGAGACGGATGGCTTTCGTGTTTGTCGCGAACACTTCCAACTCGATGCGTTTCAGTCCGGACCGGCGCGCTGCCGTCAGCGCGGTCCTCATCAACCGCCGGCCGATGCCTTGTCCGCGAAACTCGGCGAGAATGCCGATGCCCAGTCGACCGACATGGCCGAAGCCCTGCATGCAGGCGGGATGGATATCGCACCAGCCGACCACGCGACGGCCGGCGACAGCGAGGAAGAACGGGCACTTCTTCGCCAAGGCGGCGGAAAAAAAGTTCCGGGTATCCGTCGGGGAGGGCGCTTCGAGCAGGCAGAGAAACTTGCGTTCACGCGCGACCTCGTCGAGACAGAGGCGCTGGCTGTCGAAATAGCGCTCATCGAGCGGCAGGATGCGAACGGCGTGGTTGCCGGTTGCCGCGCGCCGACGGAGCGGCGCGGCTACAACGACGTTCGTGCCGGTCCGCTGTAGCCGCGCCGCTCCGTCGGCGCGCCGGGTCTCGCGGCTTTTCTCAGTCTGCAAGGAAGTCCACCCTTGCCGTCAATTCCGGCGTCAGAAACCGGTCCGGATTCGCGATCTGGACCTTCACCTGCAGCGTACCTTTTGCGCGGTTGGCCTCCGGGGCAATCTCCGCGACACAGGCGTCGTAGGTCCTGTCGGGATAGGCCTCGGGGCTGACGCGGCACTTCTGGTTCATGTGCACTTTCGGGGTGTCGACTTCGTTCAGGTCGATTTCGACCTGGAGGTCGTTCAGGTTGGCCATCGCAAGAAACGCCGTACTCGGGCCGCGGCTCCCACCGAAACTTTGCGGCACGACGAGCTCGTTGGGATTGACGAGCTTCTCGAGAATGGTGCCGTCGATCGGCGCACGAATCGTGCACCAGTCGAGCCAGGTCTTGACCAGGGCCAGCTGGCCGCGGGCCACGGTGAGTTCCGCCTGCGCAGCGTCGCGAGCGCGCTGGGCCTCGTCGAGCGCGCTTGCGCTTTCGACGTTCTTCCTCGAGAGCGCCTCGAGCCTGCGCAGGTTCGCTTCCGCATTGCGCAGGTTGGCCTCGGCCATCTGGACGCGACCGACCGCCTCGAGCACGCGGGCCTGGTATTCCTCGTCATCCAGCGTGACGAGGACATCGTGCTTCTTCACGGCGTCGCCCTTTTTCACGCCGATCCATTTCACGGTACCTTGGAACTTCGGGCTGATCTCGATGCGTTCGCGCGGGATGACGTAGCCACTTACGGTCAGGACGGGGGAGCCGGAAGTCGGCGGGGCCCTCGTCTCGGGGGCCGCGTTGGTCGGCGAGGTGATGCCGGCGACGGGGATCGGTTTACGTTCCGCGGTCTTCGTGACGGCGAACAGGATGATACCCGCGATGAAAAAGCAGGCGATGACCGCCACGAGCAAGGTGGGGCCGGACTTGCGCGCGGCTTTCTTGTCGGCGGGGATGCTCAACCGGCTGAGTGCTTCGTTTCTGTCATTCATAGTCATGCGCGGCTGTTGGAAAAAACGTCTGGCAGACGGCCACGACGAAGCGTGGCCCTCCACACGGTCGGTCATGGAGGGACGCGCTCCGTCGCGTCCAATAGCTTTTCAACAGCCTCTTGATCCTTGAAGACTCCTCAAACCGCCCTCAGCGCGTCAAGAACGGGTTTCTGTGCGGCGAGCCGAGCGGGCAGGAGCCCGCCCAGTACGCCCATCACCAGAGCGAACAGCATGCCCTTGGCGAGCAGTTCGCCCGTGATGCGGAATTCGAACGCGACTTCGGCAAAGGTCGTCCATCCGATCGTGCCCGTCGCAATGCCGTTGAGGGGCAGGGCGATCAGGCAACCCACGACGCCGCCGAGGAACGCGAGCAGGATGGATTCGATCATGAACGAGAAATAGATGTGGCGCCGCCTGAATCCGAGCACGCGCAACGTGCCGATCTCCCGGGTCCGGGCCCCGACGGCCGCGTACATCGTGTTCATCGCGGCGAATGCCGCGCCGATGCTCATGATTGTGGCGAGGAATCCGCCCATGAACTGAATGGGCCCGGCGGTCCTGGTCTGGTCGCGGTAGTACTCGACCTCGGGGAGCACGCGCACCTGCAGGTTCTTATCGCCTTCCATGCGTTTCGTGAGGGCGGCTGCGGCGGCGGCATTCCCGGGACGGAGCATGATCGATCCGTAGAAACTGCGGCGGAAGGCCTCGCGCGCTTCGTCGGCGTCGACCCAGATCTCCGACTCGTAGGCGCTCTTCTGCGCGTCGAAAATGCCGACGACGTGCCAGTCCGTGCGGCCGCTCCGGAAGGTCTGTCCGACACGGCAGTTCTTGAAGCGTCTGGCGATCTTGGAACTCACCATGCATTCGCGCAGGCCGGTGCCGAACATGCGCCCCTCGATCAGGCGGATCTGCGGGCGCAGCGCGAGGCCCATGAGCCCCATACCGCGCACGAGCACGTTCGCGCCGCCGGCGGCGTCAAGCCGGTCGAGGTAGATCAGGACGATGATTTCAGCGGACACCATCGGCTCGTCGTTCGTGTTGCGGACAATCCCATCGAGGTACTTGATGGTGCGCGCGTCCTCGCGCCCGATCTGGCTGCTCGATTCCGCGGTCGAACCCTTGCGCAACACGAGGAGGTTGCGCTCGTCGCCCGTCGCGATGAATGTCGACTTCAATCCCTGGGCGAGTGCCATCACCATGACGAACACCGCCACGACCAGCGCGATCCCGAGCACCGTCGCCAGCGTCATACGCCAGCGGATGCGCAGGTTGCGGAGATTGTATGACAGGGGAATAGACACGTTAGTCAAGGGACTTAAAGGACAGAAGGGACGTAAGAGACCCGTCGCTTGGGTCCTTTGAGTCCCTTGCGTCTTTTGGTGTAAAGCGCATATTTCAATCCAACTCTTTTAGCCCATCCACGATCGTGATTCTTGTGCTGGCGAGGGCCGGGGCGAGGCAACTGGTGATGCCGAGCACCGCGGCGATCAGCAGGCCTCCCACAATAATGTGCGGGGTGACATCGAACTTGATGAAGAAACCGTGCGTGAGTTTGTAAACGTCGACGTAGCCGAAGAGGACCCGGGCCCCAAGGCAGCCGATGAGGCCGCCGGCCATCGCGAGGCCGAAGGACTCGGCGAGGATGAGCGCGAAAACGCGGCGTCCGTCGAAGCCGAGCGCCTTCAGCACCGCGATTTCGCGCGACCGCTCGCGGATGGTCATGCTCATCGTGCTCGCCGTGACGAGCATCATCGTGAACACGATCACGGTGCAGATCGACCCGATCAGCGTTTTGACGTTGCCGAACATGGAGATGAAGCTGAGCTGGAACGCGCGTTCCGTCTCCGTTTTCGTCTCCGCGTCCGTGTTACGGAACGTCGCGTCGATCCGCTCGATCAATCCCGGGATCGCCTCCGCGGACGAGGCCGTGATCCAGAACATACCGGTCAGGTCAAACGGCTTCATCAGTTCGTTCAGGTAGTCGTGATGGAAGAACAGGTTGGTTTCGTCGATCGCCTGGCTGTAGACGCCGCGGATGGTGAGTTCCGGGTCGCAGCCGAAGATGGTCCCCTGGAGCGTGATGCGATCGCCGATCTTCCACCCGAACCGTTGCATGGTCTTGATGCCGACGATGCAGGCGGTGCGTTCGCGGATGAATGCGTCAAGCTGCAGCGGGTCCACTTTTGCTTCGAGGAACACCTTGAAGAGGCGCTCGGGATCGACCGCGAACTGTGGGAAGAAATTGTTTTCGTCCTTGTAGATGCCGCCGAACCAGGTGAACGGGGTGCATTCCTCCACGCCGGGCATGCGCTCGATGCGTTGCCGGTACTTGCCCGGCAGCATGTTCGCGATGGACACGCGATGCCGGACAATGACGCGGAACGCGGAAGCTTCGGATTCCACGGGCTGCGTCATCTCGCGCAGCGCCGTCTGGAGCATCGTGTAGAGAAAGAGGCTCATGGCGACGCTGAGGACGGTCAGGATGAGCCGTCGCTTGTTGCGGAGCGCATTGCGAAGAACAAAGCCGGGGATATTCATGAGGATTGGCCACGAAGAGGCACAAGTTGCACAAAGAATTCAGCCACAAAAATCACAAAAAAGCTGCACCCCATAGCCCCTCCGCGACGGGATATCAGGGGCGGGGGGTCTGGTGCTTCTTGTGGCCCACTCTTCTTGTGACTCTTGTGCGTTTTCGTGGCTATCTGTTCGCGGTTTCTTTCAGGAGTTCTCCCTTTTCCAAATGCACGATCCGCTTCGCATGCGCGGCGGCTTTGGGGTCATGGGTTACCAGGATCACGGTTTTGCCGGCGTCACGGTTCAGGATGCCGAGCAGGTCGAGGACGTCGTTGGCGGAATGGGCGTCCAGGTTGCCGGTCGGTTCGTCCGCAACGAGCAGGGTCGGATCGGTCACGAGCGCGCGCGCGATCGCGACGCGCTGTTCCTGGCCGCCGGAAAGCTGGCGGGGCAGGTGGTTCATGCGGTCGCCGAGGCCGACGAGTTCCAGGGCGGTCGTGGCGTGATCGCGGCGCTCGGCCGCCCTGAGCGCGGTGAGCAGGAGCGGCATCTCGACGTTCTCGAGCGCGGTCAGGACGGGGATCAGGTTGAACGTCTGGAAGACGAAACCGACGTGGTCGTTCCGCCAGTCGGCCAGATCCGTCTCGCTGAGATCCCCGACATCCGTACCCTGAACGAGGCACTGGCCGCTCGTGGCCCGGTCGATCCCGGCGACGATGTGAAGCAGGGTGCTCTTGCCCGAGCCGCTTGGGCCCATGAGGGCGATGAACTCGCCGCGCTCGATGTCGAGCGAGATGCTGTCGAGCGCCCGGATTTCAATCTCACCCTGCCGGTAGATTTTCGTAAGGTCACGGATATGGACGATGGGTTCCGTCATGTCGGGAACCACTGAACACACTGAAGGCACTGAAATTCAACTGCGAAGTTTGTCCTGACGGGAATGTCCGTCTGGAGGGACGGCCTCTGGCTGTCCGACATCAAGAGTTGTGAACCGCAACCTAAACCTATTCAGCATGGCGAGCCGCATCCCAAGGGGAAACCGCAAAAAGGCGCCGAAATTCTGTGTCAATCTGCGCATTCGGTGGTTTCAAGGATGGCAGTGGCAACCTCCTGGGCGAGGACGGTCAGCTCGTTGTCAGAGATGATGAGCGGCGGCATGATGTAGACAACGTTGCCGAGGGGGCGGAGCAGGACGCCGCAGGCCACGAGGCTTTCGCGGACGAGGCGGGCGTGGCCGATATTCCCGAGTTCGACGGCGGCGATGAGGCCAAGAATGCGTGGCGGATGTCGCGTGTCGCGTGTCGAGGCAAGAAGGGAGGATTTGCGTCGAACCTCGGGCAGGAAATCGGGAGCCGTGTAGACGTCCAACGCGGCGAGGGCGGCGGCGGCGCAGATCGGGTTGCCGGAGAACGTGTGGCCGTGCTGCAGGGTGTGATCGACGGGTTGATCTCCAAAGGTCGCGTAGATTGTGTCCTTCACGATGGTCGCGCTGATCGGAAGGTAGCCGGCGGAGAGGGCCTTGCCGACGCAGACGATGTCGGGATCGATCCCGGCCTGTTCCAATGCGAACAGGGTTCCCGTGCGGCCGAACCCGGTCGCGATTTCGTCGACGATCAGGAGCACACCGTTCGCCTTGCACCAATCCGCCAGCTTCTTCAACCAGTCCGCGCCGTACATGCGCATGCCCGCAGCGCCCTGTACGAGCGGCTCGACGATGACGGCGGCGTATTCGTGTGCGTGGGGATCGAGAATCCTCAACGCGTCCTCGAATGCGGACGAGCGGGAGCTCGTCCCTCCGGAGGGACCGGCGCCTGCCGGTCCGCCGGGGAAGGGCAGTCTGTCTGCTGGGATGAGCAGGGGTTGAAACGGTTTATGGAAGGTTTCGATGTAGCCCATCGACATCGCCCCGAACGTGTCGCCGTGGTAGCCATCGGCGAGGCAGGCGAAGCGTTTCCGCTCGGGACGGCCGATGTTGTGGAAATACTGCACGGCGATTTTCAGCGCCTGTTCAACGGCGCTCGATCCGTCGGATGCAAAGAGGACGTGACGGTGCGGGTCGGGCATGAGCGCGGCGAGGCGCGAAGCGAGTTCGACGGCGTGCGGGTGCGAGAGGTTGCCAAGGATGCTGTGCTGGAGCTCGGCGGCCTGGCGTTGGATCGCCTCGACGATCTTCGGGTGACCGTGGCCCAAGGCGCAGCACCACCACGAGGAGATCGCGTCGACGTAGCGGTGGCCCTGGTCGTCGATCAGGTGGATGCCCTCACCGCGCACAATCATCGGCAGCGGCTCGTGCGCGAAAGTCGAGAATCGCGTGTACGGGTGCCAGAGGTGCATGGTTTGAGTGTCGGGTGACAGGTGGCGAGTGTCGAGCGGGGAAAATCGTCACTCGCCACTCGGTCACTCGGCACTCTTGCTATGTGGCGGGACTGTTGTAGCCTTGCGGTTATCAACACGGCATGACGCCGGTGTTTTCACGCAGGGGAGGGCACTCGCATGTCCAAGTCAAAAGACGCGAAGAGTTCATCGAAAAAGCCGGCAAAGAAAACGCTCATGGAGAAGCGGCAGGCGAAGCGCGACAGGAAGAACAAGCCGATGACGATCGGCTGACGTCCGCGGTTGGATTCCGGGCCTAAATCTGATTCACTGACGGCATGGACGCAAAACGCTTCCTCCTGCCACTGGTGATGGGTGTGCTCTGCATCGGGTTGTGGTTCCATACCCAGCAGCGGAACCGGAATCTCATCGAGCAGATTGAGGCGATGGAGCGTGGTGTCCCGGAGTGGGACGCCAGGGCGTTCGTGGAAATCGCCGGGAACATCGAGTCCAACTACTGCGCCGGCATTTTCTTCCTGCAGGCGCACGACTACGAAAAAGCCTGCCAGCACGCGCACTACGCCGGGCGCCAGGCGGTGCAGCCGTATGTCCGCAACTACCCGAGCAACGAGGTCTGGCCTGGACTGATGATCCAGGACTGGGCTGAGCGGATGGAGATGACGTACCGGATGGCGTGCACAAGCGAGCTGGCCTGGTGCATCGAGGAGTTGAAGACGGGTCGGGTTTCGGTGGACAGCGTGCGGAACCTGGTCAACTACCACGGCGATTATCCGGAGCTGAAGGAGAAGTTCGAGGCGCTACGTCCGGAGATCGAGCAGTTCCGGACCCGGGCCGCGGCGCGGTGGATTCGCGTGCAGGCGCTTCCGGATGCGATGATGAACGACGTCGAGGCGCTGGTGCACGCGGCGTTCCTGCAGAAGCGCGGCGGCGTCCCGGGCGTGAGTATGATTTTTGGCCAGGCGCTGAGCACCGAGGAGGACCGCGCGACGTTGAAAACGATCGAGGTCCGGTTCCAGACCGACTACGCGAGGTACGAGGTGCAGAACAGGAACGCGCGCGGCGCCGACTGGACGCCACCGCAGATACCGGAGTCGGCCACGATCACGTACAACGTCCGCAGTTCGCGGGCGGTGCCCACGACGTGGGACCAGATTCCGGCGGCGACGGCGGTAGCGCAGGCGCCGGAGCGGGTGCGGTCCGACGAGGCGGAAGCGGTGCTCGCGGACCAGGAGAAGAAACTGCTCGCGGCCATGCATGAACGGCTGGCGCAGGTGCCGGTGTTCGACGTCTATCCGGGCGTGAGCGCTGCGAGCCTCAACATCGTCAAGGGCGGGCGGCTGGATCCGGATGCGTTCCGGGCGCTGGAGTTCAAGGCGCCCGATGAACTGGACCGTCAGGTCGTTGTGGCGGCGCGCAGCGGCGAGGTGGGGTTGCAGGCGGATCTTGTGCGGATGCTGGTGGAGCGCGGCGACGAGCGCTACGGGAAATGGGTGGCGCAGAGGGTCGCGGGCGTGGACACGGAAACGCGGCGCGCGGTTGCGGACTCGCTCACGTTGAATCCCTCGTTCGGCGGCTACGGGCCCATCCTGGCCTTGCTGCGCCAGGACAAGGAGTATCCGCACGAGCTGGTGCGGGCGTTGAACGGGCACCTGCACGTGGCGTCGGTCAGGACCGCGATTCTTGAGCAGATCGAGAAGCGTCGGTCGCAGGATCGGGCGAACTACCTGAATTTTTTCCTGCAGAACGTGCCGGCCGCGGAATTGCCGCAACACACGGCGTGGCTTCACGATCCCGATCCGAACGTTGCGGTCGCGGCCTATATCGGCATCCTCAACCGCGACCGGGACTTGGCGTCCCGTTTAGCGATCGACCATTTTGAGAAGGTAACGCCCCAAGTGCAGGAACAGATGATGCGCCATTTCCAGTGTGACGCCCAGCGCGCCCGCGATGAAGGTCTTGCGTTCCTGGAAAAAGTCGCGCTCCAGAAAAACAATCCGGGCGCGCGCGGAGAGGCCATCGACAAGATTATGGAGTACCCGAGCGCGTTGCCCGAGGGCTGGGATTTGTTGAAGCGATTGTACGGACAGGAGGGCGACGCGGGGACGAAGGCGCGGATGGGACAAAAGCTGCTGTACAACGTGGGCCGGGCGCATCCGGAACAGGCGTCGGATTATTATAAGGAGATGATCCGGAGCGATCGCGGGGCGATGCGGGACCAGGCCATCAATCTTCTGCTTGAAATGGATGGACCGAAGGATGACCGCGTGAAGCTGGTGGCCGGGATGATGGCCGATTCCGCGGCGGATCCGAAGCTCGTGCGCGCGGTGTTGATGAGTGTGCACCAGTACATGGGCATACGGAAGGGCTGGAATTTCCAGCAGACGGAGATGATGGACATCATCGCGCGCGGGGTGGCGTCATCAGACCGCGACACGCGTCGGTTCGCGTACGGGATCATGGTCGAGGCGATCAAACAGGGCAGCGAGGACTACGACCGACAGCTCACGCAACTCTTGAATGCGGAGCAAGACGTGCCGTTGAAGGTCGAGATTGCCCAAAGGCAGGCGCAGGCGGAGCAGTCGGGGTTGGGCCTTTACGTCCGGTGACTTGAATGGCGCGCCTCGCAGAGGCGCGGCTACACCGCCGGAGAATGGATTCTCGACCGGTGTAGCCACGCTTCTATGAAGCGTGCCCTTTCACACCCACAATTTCATTCTCGCTAGAAATTCTCGCAGTAGCAGCAGAGGTGGTTTCCCTTTTTCGAGATACACCGGATGTTCTCGCTGGCGGTCCTGGGAAGATCAATGAACTTGACCCACACGCGATAGTTTTTTTCTTCGCGCTGGCAGCGCACGACGGCGCCGATGCATTTCTGCGTACGCGTTCGATGCCCCTTGTCGGGCACGTCGATGGTGAATTCCATCAGGTCGAATTCGTTCAGGCGCTTGGGTGAGTAGAACTGGAGGCCGAGGGGACAGAGGCGGAACGTCTGGGGCTGCTTGATGCAATCCTTCGCGCCGAGGAAGACCATCACATCCCTGGATGCTTTGGAAGCCTGTCGAGTTTGTGCTGTTGCCATCTTGGTCCCGCTTACCTGTTAACATATCGCACTTGGAGGGGCGCAGTCAAATTGCCGTTGAGATGTAGCGTCGGCTTACCCCGGCAGCCGGGGAAGCCGATAGTCCTGCGACTTTTTCGTTTCATCGAACTCACCTCATCTTTGAGACCATCCAGGTGCCGACACCGAGGAAGAAGATGTTGGGGAGCCAGCCGGCGAGCCAGGGGGGGATCATCATGCCCTTGCCGAGCGCCATGCCGCCGAGGGAAAGGAAGTAGTACCCAAGGAGGAGGCCGATGCAGAGGGCGATGCCGCGGAAGGCGCCCTTGCGACCGGTCTGCGCGCCGAAAGGGATGCCGAGCAGCGAGACGATAAACGACGCCCAAGGCAGGGCAAGGCGGTAGTGGAGGTCGACCTTGTACCGCGCGATCGTCTGTTGCTCGAACTGCGGGTGCGTCGTGATGTAGTTGATGAGCTCGATCGAGGATAGGAATTCCGGGTCCTTGATGTCGTTGAGGAAATAGACGGGCGTCTCGTCGAGGTCCGTCATTTCCCGGCTGAAGATGAACTTCGGGTGGCCCATCGGGTTACCGGCCTCGTCGTACTGCTGGAGGACGATGTCGGAGAACCACCATCGGCCGTCGAGCCAGCGGGCGCTGCGGGCCTTGACCAGGTACTCGTCGGACAGCCCGTCCGGGCGCTGCTGGACGACCTCGACGTTCCGCATCTCGTAGGTGCGGATGTCGAACTCGTCCACGATCCAGATCCGGTGCTTCAGGTTGTTTTTGAAGGCGCGTTGGGTCGCGATGTAGACCATGTTCGGGTCATCCTTCTTCTGTTCCTTCACGAACTTCGAGCACCAGAAGGCGGAGCGGGGTCCCAAGGTTTCGTTGACTGCGGCGACGGTGATGCTGACGAGGAGGCCTACGCCCATGAACGGAACCATCAGCCGGAACAGGCTGAGGCCGCACGAGCGCATGGCGGTGATCTCGTTGTTCTTGGTCAGGGACGAGAGCGCGTACAGGACGGCGAGGAGCAGCGAGATCGGGACGATGCGGACCATCACGGACGGCAGCAGGACAGCGTAGTAGCGCGCGACCATCAGGATGGGTGTCTTGCCCTCGACGAAATCGGGCAGGTTGTCGAACAGGTCATAGATCACATACACCATCGCAAACGCGATGAAGCAATAGATGAACGGCACGAGGAACGTGCGCAGGAGGTATTTGTCTATGAGCTTCATGCGTTTGGAGAACGTACAAGGGTGTGGAAGGCAAGGCAATGAAGAGGTTTCAGGTGTCAGCCCAGTCCCGCCCCCGGCGGCGGCCGGATCGTTCAGGGATGAAACCGCAAGAAATACAAAAGCGCTCCACACCTACAACCTGAATACTTCGCGCCTTTGCGTGATTTTTTTGCGCATCTTGCGCTTCTTGCAGTTAATCCGGAAATCTTCCCGGCTGGTCCCGCGCCCCGGATGAGGCGACCGACAAAAGAGGCTCTTGCAAAACTCCAGAAAACAACGGTCGCGACGGAGCGCGACTCTCCAAAGATGAGGGAAATGGGCCATTATTCAAACTGGAGGGACGCGCTCCGCGTGCCTCGCCGTAGTTCCGCCTCCCACGCGGAACAGAGGCGGGTCGCGTCCGCAGGAGTTTTGCAAGACGCTCAAAAGGACAAAAGAAAGACTGCCCCGTAACAAATCGGTAACATGTGACGGGTACGGTGTATTTCAAGTAATTGATCAATGGTTGATCTCTTACGGCCAGGGAGACACGTCATGAAGAGCGTTATTTGGATCGCGGCAGTCGTAGCCGTAGCCTGCTGTGTCGGTTCAGCAAGCTGGGCTCAGTCCGGTTCTGTTCTGTTGGAGAAGGGCATCTACACCGAGGAGACGGCCGGAGATGTGGATGGCGCCATCAAGATCTATGGGCAGATCATCTCCAGCGCCCAGTCCAACGAGCCTTACGTCGCCCAAGCTTGCTACCGGCTCGGCCTGTGTTACTTGAAAAAGGGCGACAAGACCAAAGCCACGGAAACGCTCAAGATCCTTCTTTCCCGTTTCCCGGACCAGAAGGAACTGGCAGCCAAGGCGCAACGAGAACTGTCAAGACTCGGTTGGCAAGCCCTTCCCCTCAACCCGGCGCCATGGAGCGACGGTGAAGTGATGCGGTTCAACCTCAAGACCATGGCCGGAATGGAAGTGGGCACGATGATTTGGTCCGTGGGCGCTGAGAAGAGCGGAGGACGTGACGCATGGCGAATTGAACAACGCCTGTTCGTCGCGGCCAACAACACCATACAGTTTACCCGCGTCGTCGCGGCCCAGGATACGTTCGCGCCGATTTCCGGTCTGACGGGAAATCAGCTCGGTCGCTTCCACGCCGACTACAGCGAAGAAAAGGTCGATTTGGAGACCGAGTCCGCCGGCCGGAAAACGACCCGCCAGATTCCACTCGACCACGTCGCTTACGACAACGAACAGGCGCTTTATCTGATCCGCCGGCTGCCGCTGGCCGAAGGGTACCGCGCATCGTTCCCCATTTTCCCCGTTACGGGAGGGGCGGTCGTCGAATGCCGAATTGAAGTCACAGGCAAGGAGAAGCTGACCGTACCAGCCGGAACATTCGAGTGCTACATGGTGGAACTGAGCATTTACCAAGGGAACGTCAAGGCCCTCCAGCACCGGCTGTCAATTTCTACCGACAGCCACAGATATCTCGTCCAATACGATACGGGCGCGGCGATCTGTGAACTGCTCGGGGTTGATCGGGAACCGGCCGACCCGACCCACTTCCAGGACAAGGACCTGGGAATTTCCATGACCGTTCCACCTGGCTGGTATGCTTATAAGGATTCCTCGGTGAGCCAGTACAAGTTGCGTCTGCAACTGCTCCCGCCCGAATTGAAGACGTGGGCCAGTTTCGCGGTTGCCGAGCGGACTCCCGATGCGACATCGTCCCGGACTGTCGCGGAGAGGGATGTTGCCGTTTTGAAGGGCTATTTCAAGAACTACACGGTCCGGCCGGAGAGTTGGACGGGACAGGTGACCGGCGCCATGGCGCCCGTCAGCTATGTGGCCGACTACGAGGAAAACGGGAAGCCCCTGGTCGAATATCGCACCTACGTCCTCGGCAAGTCCGCCGTCTACTGGTTCGTCTTCCGCATTGAGAATGACCTCTTCAACGCAAACAAGGCCGATTTCGACGCTATTGTAGACAGCCTCCGACTGCCGGAGAAGGACCTCGGTAAGGCGGCCGAATTGTATCGGCAGACACAGAAGATCAAACTGTCCCCCAACGGTTCCGCGCTGCATGAAAGCGAAATGGTCTCCGTCAACGACTCGGAAATCTCCATGGAAACCAGATCGTTTATCAGCAGCCTAATGGACATCGCGGAGATACTGGACAGCGAGGGAAACACCCTTCCGTTCGGCGTCGACCAAGAAGACGATCATTACCGGTATACCGTCCAGCTTCTTCATCCCGTGGCGCCGGGCAAGGAATATACACTCAAATGCGTGACGAAACGAGATCGCGCGGCCAGGAAACAAGGAGACCTGTGGGTCTACGAGACCAAGCACACCCCCATCCCGGAAACAATATACACAGAAACCGTAGTGCTTCCTCCAGGAGCAGAACCGGTTCAGGTGGAACCGGACTACGCGAAACGGAGCGAAGAAGGAGGTTTGATCTCTTTGCGATTCGAAAAACATCTCCAGGAAAACGAGGCGTTTCAATGCAGAATCAAGTACCGGTTGGCCGGTGGAACGGTGTCTCAGACCGAAGACAAGGAAGCGGACCGGTTGGACTCCGAGAAGTTTACGACGCTGGGGCAGCGCGCTTGGGTCGCGGGCCGGGACGCGAAATCGCCTTCGGTTCGCGAGGAGAAGCTCGCTGAAGCCGAACAGCTCTTTGAGAAAGCCGTCGGCCGGAATCCCACCAACATCATGGCCTGGATCAGTCTCGGCCTGGTCCACATGCAGCAGGGCACGCCGCTCAATGCGCGCCGCGATTTCGAGAAGGCTTTGTCGCTGAAACCTGACAACGCGTTGGCCCTGGAGGGCCTGGGTTGGGTGGCACGGACCGAGGGCAAGCGGGAAGAGGCGATCGCCCTGTGGAAAAAGACGCTGGAGCAAACCGAGATGCCCGTCGAGATCCGCGGCCATTTCGGCACAGGGGACTGGGAGGGGATGCGGTGCGAGACCATGCGCGGGCTGAGTGAAGCGTATTTGGAGGCCGGGGCCGCCGACGAGGCGAAGAAGTACGCCGGGATGTGGCTGGCCACCGGAATGCAGACCGATCGCGCCCGCAATATGATCAAGCGGATCGAGGCCAGTGGCGGGCAGTCCTCATTGCGCGCGCTCTTCGACAAACGAATGGAACAGGACCGGGGGTACTACACCGACCGGCAACTCAGCGAGATCGAGCAACTTTACCAAGTCTCCAACAAGCAGTGGAACAGCCCGGAGGCGAAGGAGAGTCTGAAGCAGCTTCTCGCGAAGTACAATCGGGCCAACCGCACGGGGTGCGCCCTGCTCTACATGGGCCAGATGTCCGAAGGCGCGGAGAAGGAGACCTACCTCAAGAAGGCCATCGCGGAATACGGCGACTGCATGTATGGCGACGGCGTCCAGGTCGGCGCCTATGCCAGATTCCTCCTGGCTGGATACTGCAAAGACATTGGGGAATCGCAAGACGCCGACAAGAACCTTGAGGAAATGCGGCAGAACTACCCGGAGGCGATCGATCACTCGGGAAACTCGCTGGCAGAGCAACTGAGCGCAAGATGACAACGTCTCGGATCCAAGCGGAAATGTCTCGGCAGACGAACAAGATCAAACTGTCCGGCGACTACAGAGGAGGACGAACTGTATGAAAAAGTGGGAATACAAGATCATTGATACGAAGGACGTGCCGGGAGGTGGGATTCTCAAGGGCAAGAGCCGGGATGCAATCGAGGCTTACTTGAACGATCTTGGCGGACGAGGGTGGGAGATTGTGAATCTCAACGCTATCGAATTGGCAGCTCCACTGACTTTCATGGGAGTCGCCAAGCGCGAGAAGTCATGACCGCCGTGGCTGGCGAGGTGGAGCGCAGCCGAGGTTCAGACCGGCAGGCGCTTCTGGGGCCTTCAGTTTCTTTTCCGGAAGGAATGCCGAACCAGTCGGTCAGCGAACAAAAAAGTGGTAAAACAAGGAGACGATCATGCGTCTGATGGGATGGTCTAAGGAAGTCGAGTCATACCACGCGATTCAGGATGTGCCGGCGCGGGTGAGAAAAACGGAAATTGCCTATTGGTGTTTCCTGTTCATGGGCGTCGCCATTCTGGTGCAGGGACTTTTCATGATGCACCGGGATACCCACGCGCCATGGGGCCTCTTCCTGGCCCTAAGCGGCATCGTTCAGATCGCCCTCATCAAGCTGTGGGTCCATATCCGGCTCGCCATGTACCAAATCATTCTCGAAATGCGGGAGATGAGAAAGAACGGATGAGGATGTGGCGTCATAACGGGGGCATGGGCGGGATCCCCGGCCTGTGGCCCTTGTTGATGATCCTGCTTTTGGCGGTGATGCTGCCGACCGTGTGCCTGCTCTGGTTCATGACGGAGGCGGCGCGCAATGAGCGCATGGCCGTCCGGCAGAAGCTGACGGAACTTTACACGGCTCAGGTCGGCGATCTCCCGACGGCGCTCGCCGGCTACTGGAAGGACAAGGCCATCGCCTTGTCCCATTTCCGCGATCGCCCACCCCCGTGCCGGTTCGAGGAACTCGTGACCAACGGGATCGCGGAAAGTGTCATCATCCTCGACGACTCGGGAAAGCTGGTTTACCCGGATATCGGGGCGCGCGTTGAAACGATCGCGATGTCATCGACGAACGAGTATCTCGCCGTCACGTCCTTGCGCGCGGACGTGCAAGCGCGGATAAGGGCGGGGGATGAGGCCGGCGCCCTTCGTATCGTCCAAGACAAGCTTGCCGATGGAAGCCTGGAAAACACGCGGGATGACGAGGGACGGTTGATCCTCCCGTACCTCCTGCTTTTCGTTGTCGAAAACGCGTCGAACCGCGCCGATGCCGCCTACCGGCGGGTCCTCGACGAACTGGCGCAAAGAACGTCGGACTACCATCGCCCCATGCCCTCCGCTCAGCGGTTGTTCATCATGGGACAACTGACGGCCCTGGGTATGAACATGACATTCCCGACCCTGCGCGCCGAGGAACTGGCCTCAAGGCTCCTCGAAGCGCCCAGTTACTGGCCGCGCGATTCCTTTCTCGCGCCGACGCCGTCGAGCAATCTCTGGCAGCTCGCGTCGGAAGACGGCTCCGCGATCGGCATATTCTCTCGCGGCCGACTCGCTTCCGACATGCGGACGCTGATCGAGAACCGGGCGCGGTGGCCTGGGGCCACGGTGATGCCGGCCCCGGTCCAGGAGGCTGCAGCGCGCGAACCGTTCGTCACGGTGCCTGCCGGGGCATCGCTTCCAGGCTGGGAACTGCGCGTTTTCCTCGAAGGGCCGAATCCCTTCGCAGCGGCCGCCGAAAAACAGGTCGCCGTTTACTTCTGGACGGCCCTGCTCGTCATCTTCGTCATCGTGATCCTTGCCGCGCTCATGGCCCGATACGCGGTGCGGCAGATTCGGCTCACGCGCCTGAAGAACGACCTGGTGGCCACCGTATCTCACGAACTGAAGACCCCGCTGGCCTCGACGCGCGTGCTCGTGGACACGCTGCTCGAAGGCCGACGGCACGACGGGCAGCAAACCCGGGAATATCTGGAACTGATCGCCAAGGAAAACGAGCGCCTCAGCCGCCTGATCGACAATTTCCTCGCGTTTTCCCGCATGGAGCGCAACAAACGCGCGTTCGAGTTTGCGCGCGTCGAACCCGCTCAGCTCGTGGACGCCGCGGCCTGCGCCGTGCGCGACAAGTTCGAAGCCGGCGGCTGCGCGCTACGGATTGACATTGATCCCCACTTGCCCCCCGTTGTTGCGGATCGTGACGCCCTGACCACGGTCCTACTCAATCTCCTCGATAATGCGTACAAGTATTCCGTAGAGAACAAACAGATCGCGGTTCGAGCCTATTCGACCGACCGCCATGTCTGTTTTGAGGTGCAGGACCACGGGATTGGATTGACGCGCCGCGACATGAAGAGAATTTGGGATCGTTTCTATCAGGCCGATCGAAGCCTGTCGCGCCGGGTGGGCGGGTGTGGGCTTGGGCTGAGCATCGTCAAGTTCATCGTTGAGGCCCACGGCGGCAGCGTGGAGGTCAAAAGCCGGCTGGGCGAAGGCAGCACGTTTACCGTGCGCCTGCCGGTCGGGAAGGCGGACGCACGTTGACAGGCGAAAGGAGCGCGCGAACATGGCGGGCGAAACGGTTTTGATCGTCGAAGACGATTCGACCATGTTGAGAGGCCTGAAGGACAACTTCGAGGCCGAGGGCTATGTCGTCAAGACCACCGCGACCGGAGAACAGGGTCTCGATGCGGCTCTTCATATCAAGCCCGATCTGATCATCCTCGACATCATGCTGCCCAAAGTGAACGGCTACGAAATCTGCCGGGCGGTTCGTGGCGAGGGGTTGGATATGCCGATCATCATGCTAACCGCCAAGAGCCAGGAACCGGACATCATCCTGGGGCTGAATCTCGGCGCCGACGATTACGTCGTCAAGCCCTTCAGCATCAGGGAACTGCTGGCCCGGGCGCGCGCTTTTTTGCGTCGTCGAACGACGGACGAGCCGCCATCGTATCGCTTCGGCGACTTCAATCTCAACCCGAGTTCACGGAAATGCTTGAAAAACGGCGCCGAAATCGAACTCACGCCGAAGGAGTTCGACCTGCTCGTGTTTCTGGCCAAACGTGCCGGCCGGGCGCTGACGCGCGATCAGATCTTGAACGCCGTGTGGGGCCACGACGTGTTCGTGACCTCGCGCAGCGTCGACCGATGCATCAACACCCTGCGGAACAAGATCGAGCGATCCCTCACCCGGCCCGAATTCATCAAGACCGTGAGGGAGATCGGATATCGGTTTGAGGGAACGATGGGTGACCAGTGACCGGCAGGCCGTGGACCGTCATCGGCATCAGGAATCCAGAATCCGGCATCCAGTACCTGACACCTCCGCCTGACAAGACCTGCCGGCACCGACCGGGAGTTTTCCTTAGGCGAGGATTTGAGCCCGGATGCGCGGGTTGACTCGGTCTTCCATAGGGGCTAGACTTAGAATTGCATGGAATCAGGAACAAAGGACATAGGTGTGCTGACCACGATTGAGAAACTCCTCGTTGTTCAAGATCGCGACCGCAAACTGCGGCAACTCTCCAGGGAATCGGAAGATATCCCCGCCCGGAAGAAGCTGATCGAGACCCGCCTGCAGGAACACCGCAAGGCGCTGCACGGTGCCCGTGAGGAGCTGATGAAGAACGCCTCCGGGGCCAAGCAGCTCGAGTTGGATATCGAGTCCATGCAGCAGAGAATTCTCAAGTTCCGCGACCAGCAGGGGCAAATCAAGACGAACGAGGAATACCGCGCGCTCGAGCGCGAGATCGGCGTCATCCAGCAGAACATCCGGGCACAGGAAGATTCCGAGCTTGTCCTGATGGAAGCGGCCGAGGGCATCCGCCAGAAGATCACCCAGTTCGACCAGAAGCTGAAGCAGGAGGACGCGATCGTCAAATCAGACGCTTCCGCACTGGACGAGCGCATGAAGAATATCCAGGGCGAGATCGACAAGCTGAAGGTCGACCGCGACGGGCTGACCCCCGATATCGAGCCCGACTGGCTGGCCCGGTATGACCGTACGTTCAAGCACACGGGCGACTTCGCCATTGTGCCCATTGAAAACAGCTCCTGCGGGGGCTGTCACATGAAACTTCCCCCCCAGATCACGCAGGACGTCAAAAAGGGCCTGTCGATGATCGTCTGCGGCTTCTGCGGCCGCATCCTGTACTGGCGGCCGTAAGCGACTGTTCCTCGGTAGGGCCCGCACTCCCGCCTCCGAGGCGGGACGGAGGCCGCCGTCGCGGGCGGCGTTTTTTTTGACCATATCCCGGACGGCGGCGGAGCGCCGTCCCTACCAGGCACTGCAATTGCGCGCCTCACAGAGGCGCGGCTACACCGGCTGAACCACCACCCTGCAGCCTTGTCACAAGCCGCTGGTAGGGTATATTCCCACTGTTAATCGACGCTGCGGGGTGTACGGTCGCTCTGACCGCGCCGGTCGCACGGCCGGCGTCGACGAGAGGAAAGTCCGGACTCCACAGGGCAGGATGCCCAGGCCATCCCGATACGCTTTGAGCGATCGGGAGCGCCGGGGAGGTCACGCTGAAAGCGTGATCATGGAAAGTGCCACAGAAAATATACTGCCCGGCTTCGTCCCGGTCGCGTAAGCGGCTGGAACTTCGCCGTGGTAAAGGTGAAAAGGTGGTGTAAGAGACCACCGCCCCGAGAGAGATCGAGGGGGCAGGGCAAACCCCATCCGGAGCAAGATCAAATAGGGGGCTGGAGTTGCCCGCTCGTTCCGGCGAAAGCCGGTGCAGTCCCGGGTTGATCGCACAGTTCCCTCGCAAGAGGGACCAGATAAATGACCGTTCCCCGCAAGGGCAGAACAGGATCCGGCTTACGGCCTCGCAGCGTTGATTAACGTTCCCTCATGTGGTCTTGCGGCGCCACAACGAGTAGTGTCCCATTTTCCCGCCGATGTTCCGCCGCAGCGGATCCGCAAGAGCGGAAGAGTTCGCTTACTCCGCATCGTGCGGGGAAGCGAAAAGTATCCGGGCACTCTCGGCTTCCCCGGCAAAGCCGGGGTAAGCCGACGCTACATTTCGGCGGCAACATGAGACACTAGCCCGCAACGCGCGTCATTGTACTTTTGCCACAGGCTGCTAGATTGATCACTCCATGTTGAGCCCGTCGCTTTTCCATGTTCTGAAGTATCTGCGCTGGGTCATCCTGTCCATCGCGGTTGCCGCTGCGGCTATCTTCGGCCTCACATCACGCCGGCTCCCGGAACTGCCCGAACGCGGGAAGCGCGACGCGAAGAGCCCTGCATGGACGAAGCCTGCGTCGATCCCGGCGGAGCAGTGGCGGACTTTTGCGAGGACGTCCGGCACAGGGCAGGGGCAGGGGCAGGAGAGCAGTCCCCTGGCCAGGCGCTTCCGCCTCGCGGGCACGTTTTTCACCTACAGCGACGCGGGGGAGGGGGGCGACTCGGGTACCCGGCGCGCGATTATCGACGACCTGGAAAAGAACCAGCAGTACCTTGTCAACGAAGGACAGACGATCGACCTGTGCGAAGTCGTTCGGATATTCCAGGACCGGATCGTCCTGCGCTCCGGAGGCATCGAATCGGAACTCTGGTTGAGTTTTTCGGACGGCGCGTCGAAGACAGGCGCCGTAACGGCGACGCAGGCGACAACGTCTCAACCGGCCGTGCTCGAGTCATCCCGCTTCGGCGACCGCGTGGGCTCAAACCGTTGGGTCATGACACGCGACTCCATGCTTGCGTACTACCGTGAGTTGCTGGACGACCCCGAACGCATCGCGGCGCTGTACATGTCGCTCAAGCCGAAATACCAGGACGAGAAGATCACCGGCTACTTCCTGGACGTCGAAGGCGAGGGGGCGTTCTTCAAAGCCACCGGGCTCCAGCAAGGCGACGTGATCCGCAAGGTCAACTCGGTGAACATGACCAGCCAGAAGCGCGCGGAGTACTTCATCGGCGAGTTTGTGAAGAACAGGGCCAATGCCTTCGTGCTCGATATCGAACGCGGCGGGAAGTCCGAGAAGCTGATCTACTTGATCCGCTGATCGTGTCCCTCATGACGGCCGTCCCGGTCTGGACAGCCTCCGGCGGGCGTCGACGCCTTGGCGAAATGTAGAGTCGGTTTACCCCGCGAAGCGGGGAAACCGAACGTTCCGTTCACGTTCTCGTTCATGAATAAGCCGGGGTAGTACCCGGGCAAGCGGCCGTCTTCGCCAGCCCGGATTATTCGCGAAGCGCGAACAATCCGCCGCTCCGCGGCCGTGATGGATGCGGCTGTGCCGCATCCAAACGGGGCTAGGGCTCCGCCGTGCCAAGGGAGCCCTGGTCGCCTTCGGCGCCGCCAGAGGCGGGTAAACTTGCCCCTCCGGCTAGCGACGCCTCTCTTTGCGCGCCTTCGCGCGTTTTCCATGCGCCGGTTCCACATAGGCCAGGCGGAAGTCTATTTGGCGTCGCGACAAATCGACTTTGATCAACTCGACACGGACGTTTTGTCCGACGTGATACACGTTTCGCTTGCGCTGCCCCGTCGCTTTCCGCCGCACCGGGTCGGTCGTGTAGTGGTCGTCCAGCATCGTGGAGAAATGGACCATGCCGCGCTGCAGCGTCTCGATGATTTCCACGATCAGGCCGCGCGAAACCACGTCGACGATGATGCCGTCGAACGGGCCCGTATCCCGCGCCTCCAGTTTGGCCGCGTAGAATTCGATCCGCTTGATCATCAGGCTCTGGTCCTCGGCCTCCGCGGCGTTCCATTCCGTGTTGGAGCAGTGGGCGGCCAATTCGGCCAGGTCGTCCGCGTCATAGGGCGGTTTGCGGCGATGTTCTGCGGCCTTGATCTGGCGGTGCACGAGCAGGTCCGGGTAGCGCCGGATCGGCGAGGTGAAATGCGTGTACTTCTCGAACGCCAGCCCGAAGTGTTCCTCCAGTTCGCTGGAGTACGTGGCGCGTTTGAGGTTCCGCAGGATCGCCAGGTTGCCGGCATACTCCAGCGGCGTTCCGCGCACACGGTTCGCGACATCGTTCAGGTCCTGGCGGTCCGACGGGACCACATCGATCCCGAGCACCTGCAGGTCCACCGCCATCTGCGCCCATTGGTCTTCGCCGGGCGCGGGATGGATGCGGAAAAGGGCGGGGCACTGGCGTGCGACCAGGAATTCCGCGACAGCCACGTTGGCGAGCAGCATGAATTCCTCGATCAGGTTGTAGGCCTCATTCGCGCCGCGCTTGAAGATTTTCTCCGCGCGCCCCTGGGCATCGAGGATGCATTTCACCTCGGGCATGGCCAGGTCGATGGCGCCGTTGCGAATGCGTTTCTCCCGCAGGCGGCGCGACAGGCCGTCCATGTGCCCGAGCATGTCATGGATTTCGTCCGGGACGGCATGGCCGGGTTTCCGGTCCATGAACAGCTGGACCTGGTCGTAGGTCAACCGCGCCTTGGAATGGATGACGGACGGGAAGGTCTCGTAGCCCAGGATTTCGCCGTCGCGATCCAGTTCGAGGCGGACGGAGTGGGTCAGCCGGTCGACGTGCGGCTTCAGGCTGCACACCTCCGCGGTAAGGTAGGGGGGCAGCATGGGGACGAAGCGGTCGACCATGTAGATGCTGTTGCCGCGCTTGCGGGCTTCGACGTCGACCTGGGACCCGGGCTTCACGAAATGCGACACGTCGGCGATGTGCACATCGAGGAGCCAGTGGCCGGCCGGGGTGGTCGTCAGGGAAACCGCATCGTCAAAATCCTTCGCGTTGTCCGGATCGATCGTAACTGCCGGCGATGCGCGCAGGTCGCGGCGGCCGACAAGGTCGGATGCGTGCAGTGCTCCGGTCCGCTCGCGCGCCTCGTCGGTCACGTTTTTCTTGAACGCCTCGTCGATGTCGTGGTCGCGGAGGATGGAGAGCACGTCGATGCCCGGCGCGCCGGCCGGGCCGAGGTCCTCGCTGACGACGCCGGTGAGGTCCAGGTGGACATCGTTCCAGGGGTCGAGAATGACCACGACCTTGTGGCCCTCCTGGGGCCCGGGAAGGGAATCGTCGAATTCGCGGACGTGAACATTGCGCTGGAGTTTCGGGTTGTCGGGAATGATGTACCAGTCGTGCTTCGCTTTTTGAAGGAGTCCGACCACGTTGACGAGGGACCGCTTGAGGACGCGAAGAATACGGCCCTCCACACGCGGCTCCTCGCCGGCGCGTCCGGGGCGCGTTCGCGCGCGGTCCGGGCGGCCGATCAATTCCACGACGACGCGGTCCTTGTGCAAGGCCGCTCCGACGCGGTCCCGTTCGATAAAGACGTCGGGCGTGCCGGGCGTTTCCGGTGTCACGAAACCAAAGCCCTGGGGATGGGCGCTGAAACGTCCCACGATTTGCGCGGAGGGCCGGGTCAGTGCCCAGCGATTCTTGCGGAGGCACTGGACCTTGCCCTGGACCTCCAGCTCGCGCAGGACGGTGCGAAGATCCGAGCGTTTCCCGATGCCGAGTGCACGGGCGAGTTCGTGCTGCTTGAGGGGCGTGTAGCGCGGTCCGGCAAGAAATTCCAATAGTTGTTTTTCGAGCGATGGTGTATGCTTTCGCATTGATAAAGTATACCGGGCAAAAAACGCAGGGCCAGTTCATTAACGCATCGCAGTCGGACCAATGGCATGAGAATCGGGTACGTTTCCAGTGAGATCACACCGTATGCATCCACCGGGGGCCTTGCCGATGTTGCGGGCGCGCTCCCGAACGTCGTGGCCCGGAAGGGCCACGAGGTATGGCGCGCGATGCCGATGTACCGATGCGTCCTGGAAGGCTCGTTCAAGCTGGTCGACCTCGGCCTCAAGCTGAACATCCCGGTGGGATTCCATAGCCGCGCCGCGGAAGTATGGTCGACCGAGAACAAGAATCCCGCGACGTATTTCATCCGCCGCGACGAGTTCTTCGACCGGTCGCAACTCTACAGTCTGCCGAACCGGGACTACGACGACAATTTCGAGCGGTTTGTTTTCTTCCAGAAAGCCGTCGTGGCGATGATCGACGCGCTGTCGCTCAAGCCGCAGATCGTCCACGGGAACGATTGGCAAGCAGGGCTGGTGCCGCTCTTTCTTGAGCACGGCATCCAGGGGATAGGGCGGGGGCGCAAGGAGAAGACGATCTTCACGATCCACAACCTCGCGTACCAGGGCCTTTTCTCCGGCAACGAGTTCTCCGTGACGAATCTCCCTTTCTCCAGCTTCCAACTCGAGACCATGGAATTCTACGGGAACATCAATTGCATGAAAAACGGGATCACGTCCTCCGACGTGGTCACGACCGTCAGCAAGACGTATGCTTCGGATATCCAGACGGAGAAGTCGGGCTGCGGGCTGCACGGCGTGTTGACCAAGGTCCGCGACAAAGTGATCGGCATCGTCAACGGTATCGATGACCGGGTCTGGAATCCTGCCGCCGATCCGTACCTGACTGCACCCTACAGCGCGGTGAATCCATCGGGCAAGAAGGCCTGCCGGAAGGACCTGCTGGCACGCATGAATCTGACGGTGAAACCAGGCGCACCGGTGATCGGCATGATCAGCCGGCTGGTCGACCAGAAAGGCTTCGACATCCTTGCAGCGGCGATGCCGGAACTGATGAAGCGTGATCTGGCGATCGTCCTCCTCGGGACCGGGGAGGAAAAGCACCACGAACGGTGCAATGCCTGGGCCAGGACGTGGCCCGGGAAGTTCGCCTGCAAGCTGGCCTTCGACACGGAACTCTCGCACAAGATCGAGGCGGGGGCCGACCTGTTCCTGATGCCTTCGAGGTTTGAGCCCTGCGGCCTGAACCAGATGTACAGCCTTCGCTACGGGACCGTGCCGGTCGTACACGCCACGGGCGGACTTGAAGACACCGTGGAGGACATGGAGGCTTCCGGAGCGGCCGGAACGGGCTTCAAGTTCCGCAGCTACACGGCACAATCCCTTGTGGACGCTGTGGATCGGGCATTGGCCCTGTATCGCTGTCCCCAAGTCTGGCAACAAGTCGTTGTCCGGGCCATGCAGCAGGACTTCTCGTGGAATCACGCCGCGGAGGAGTACCTGCAGCTTTATGCGTCGCTGGTGTCGTCCGTTTAGGCCGTCGAGGCTAGTGCGAGGCACCGGCGAAGTTTAGCAAAAAACCCAAGTCCTAGTGCCGGGGCGCACCACGTAGTAGACATAAGATATATTATGCGACGTTGCTATGATCGAGGGGGATACCGTGTGATTTCAACGGAATTCACGTACGGCGAGGTCTTGACCCATCCCGGCGGACCCTTGACGGCCCCTGCTCCCGTCTTATTCCACAAAGCCCCAGCGATGGCTGAATGGCCAATAGATGGCAAACGCAGGTCCCACAATATGTTGACGCTCCACGGGACCAAAATAACGCCCGTCCAGGCTGTACAGCGTGTTGTCGCCCAAGGGCAGGTATTGCGTCGATGAAAGCTTCAGTCGGTCCGTCACCGTCGCCAGAAGCGCCGGCGATGCCTGGGGCTGGGGCAACTGGTACCCGAATCCGTATCCGTGCTTCCGGTCGAAGATCAATCGCCGGAACGCATCCGGGTACTCAATGAGCGCCCCGTCAACGACCAGGTGCGGAGGGTCGATCCGAATCTCCTCCCCCGGAAGCCCGGCCATGCGCTTGATGTAGAATGAATCCGGCCGGACGCGCTCATCCTTGATGCCGTCCGTGCTGAAGACAAATATGTCGCCACGTTTCGGCCGTGCAAAATTGTAGCGCACCTTGTTCACGAAGATGTGGTCCCCGATGCTGACCTTGCCCGAGGCCAGCAACTGCCCCTTCTCCACATACGTCAATCCCGGCTGGAAATACCGCTGCATCTTCGCCCGGATCATGTGCGGAATGCCGGCGATGTAGAACCGCAGTTCGTCATCCATCGACTCGTTCCGGAATTCGATGACGCCGGAGGCCCTGGCCCGGACCTCCACATACCGCTCGCCAAACAGAACCATGCCGGCGAGGCTCAGGGGGAAACGGTCCACAAGTTTCTTTCCGTTCTGCGGCTGGACATCGATGCCGTACAACGTCGGCTGCATCGAGCCCGTCGGGATCTTGAACGGCTGCACGAAATAGGTGCGGAACGCGAGGGCGATCGTGACCGCGACCGCGATGATTTCGACGTGCTCGCGGAGCCACGGCTTCGACCGTGGCGGAAAAACGCGGGTCACGGCATCGGACACGGCCTGTGCCGCAGGCTCAAGCAGCGCGACGTCACGCGACTGCCACGCATTCTTCAGAAGCACTTCGGCCTCGCTCAAGGCGCGCAGGTCGTCCGGGTCGGCGATGTCGGAACGCATGTGGCACGCGTGGGCGGCTTCATGCTGAAGGTGGCTGACGATCTTGCTCCAGTTGCGGCGTTCGAAGAAATTCATTTCAAAATAACCAATAACCAAATTCCAATGACCAAACGACAACGACAGCGCCGCCTTGGTTCTTGATACTTGGTTATTTCCTATAGGCCGCCTTTGAGCACTTTGACAAAGGCCTCCTGGGGAATGCTCACGCGCCCCACCTGCTTCATCTTCTTCTTGCCCTCTTTCTGCTTCTCGAGGAGCTTCCGCTTGCGCGTGATATCGCCGCCGTAACACTTGGCCGTGACGTCCTTGCGCATGGCCCGGATCGTCTCGCGCGCGATGATCTTGCCGTTGATGCTGGCCTGCACCGCGATCTGAAACATCTGCGGCGGGATCAGGTCCTTCAGCGCCCCGCAGAGCTGGCGGCCGCGGGACTCGGCCTTGCTCCGGTCCACGATGCAGGAAAACGCCTCGACCGGTTCGCCATGCACCAGGATATCGAGACGGACCGCATCGGCCTCGCGGTAGCCAAAGTGTTCGTAATCCATGGACGCGTAGCCGTGGCTGACGCTTTTCAGCCGGTCATGAAAATCGATCAGGATTTCGTTCAACGGCAGGGTGCAAGTCAGCATGACGCGTTTCGTATCGATCGATTCGGTTTTCTCGACGGCGCCGCGCCGGTCCATGACCAACTGCAGGAAGTCGCCGATGTGCTCATTGAGGCAGATGATGAACGCCTTGATCATCGGCTCTTCGATCCTGGCAATCTCGTTGATCTCCGGAAGTTTTGCCGGATTTTCGATCTCTATCATCTGGCCGTTCGTCGTGTACACGCGGTAGACGACGTTCGGGTAGGTCGCGATGATATCGACGGCGAACTCGCGGCGCAGGCGCTCCTGCACGATCTCCATGTGCAGCAAACCGAGGAATCCGCATCGGAAACCCAGGCCCAGGGCGACGGACGACTCGGGCATGTACGTGAAGGAACTGTCGTTCAACTTGTACTTGCCCAGGCTGGCCTTGAGTTTCTCGAAATCGCCCGCGTCGATCGGATAGATCCCGCTGAACACCATCGGGTGGATTTCCTTGAACCCGGGCAGCGGGTTCGGCGAAGGATGGGCGGCCAGCGTGACGGTGTCGCCGATGCGGACTTCGGACGGCTCCTTGATGTTGGCGACGAAGTAACCCACCTCCCCTGCCCCGAGCATCTTCACCGGCGTCGGACCGGGCGTGAAGATGCCGACCTCTTTGATCTCGTACGTCCGGTTCGTGCTGATCAGCAGGATCTTGTCACCCGCCTTGATGGCGCCGTCGTACAGGCGCACGTACGTGACGACGCCGCGGAAGGAGTCGTACTCGGAATCGAAAACCAGCGCGCGGGTGGTGTCCTCCGTCGAGGTGGGCGGCGGGAAATCCTTGACGATGGCCTCCAGCAGTTCCGCCACGCCTTCACCGGTCTTGGCGCTGACCTTGAAGCTCTCGTCGGTCGGGATCGCGAGAATCTCCTCGATCTGCCGGTAGACGTTTTCGATGTCCGCGTTCGGCATGTCGATCTTGTTCAGCACGGGCAGGATGGTGAGCCCCTGCCCGGTCGCGAGGTACGCGTTGGCGACGGTTTGCGCCTCGACGCCCTGCGTGACGTCGACGACCAGGCACGCGCCTTCGCAGGCGGCGAGGCTGCGTGTGACCTCGTACGAGAAATCCACGTGGCCTGGGGTGTCGATCAGGTTGAACGTGTACTTCTTTCCGTCCTTCGCAGGATAGAACATCGTGACCGGGTGCGCCTTGATGGTGATCCCGCGCTCGCGCTCCAGGTCCATGTCGTCCAGGAACTGGGCGCGCTGGTCGCGCTTTGCCACCGTCTGCGTCATGTCCAGCAGCCGGTCCGCCAGCGTCGATTTCCCGTGGTCGATGTGTGCAATGATCGAGAAATTGCGGATGTGGGACAGGTCTTTCATCGGATTTGAACCACGGAGGGCAGGGAGAAACACGGAGGTTTTCCAACGCCTGGAAAAACGCAGCTCAATTTTTCCAATGATTGGAGACTATTCAGTTTACCTCCGTGAACTTCCGCGACCTCCGTGGTTGATTCTTTCATCCTTTGAATGCCGCCTTGGCCTCGTCGCGCATCTTCTTGATTTCCGCCGCCATGTCCGGGGCCCGGATGATCGAGGTCCCGGCAAGCATGACGTTTGCCCCGGCCGCGGCGCAGGCCGTGGCGGTCTCGACGTTGATGCCGCCGTCGACGGCAATATCCAGTTTCGGGGCTTTCTTCCTGAGTTCCGCCATCTTCGGCAGGGCCGCGGGAATGAATTTCTGGCCGCCAAAACCCGGGTGCACAGTCATGAACAGCACCTCGTCCGCGAACGGAAGGCACGCTTCGATCGCCTGCAGCGGCGTCTCAGGATTCAGCACGATGCCCGCGCGCCGCCCGCTTTCACGGATGAACTTCAACACGGCCACCGGATCGCAGTTGGCTTCCACGTGGATGTGGAGCAGGTCCGCCCCGGCATCGAGGAACGGCTTCGCGAAAAAGTCGGGCTGGGTCACCATCAGGTGCACGCTGAGCGGGAGGTTCGTCGCCCGTCGCGCCATGCGTACCACATCCGGGCCCATGCTCAGGTTCGGCACAAAATGGCCGTCCATGATGTCGACGTGCAGTCCGTCCGCACCGGCCGCCTCCACCTGCCTGCACGCCTCCTCCAACCGGCCCATGTCGGCCGCCAGGAGCGATGGAAGTACTTGAATGGTTGGCATACGAGCGTCGAAGGCTAGCTGATGGGTCCGGGAGCGTCAAGGAAGGGTCAGTACCACACCCGCCACAGAAACAACCCCTGCGGCGGCGCCGTAGGGACCCGCGCGGTCCGGGTCTTCGATTCGAGGATGCCTGCCGCCGCGCCCGGCTCGATTTCACCCGTCCCGACACGGATGAGGAACCCGGCCAGGCTGCGCACCATCTTGTAGAGAAACCCGTCGCCCCGCGCGATGATGACCACGTCCGGACCCGCCTTTTTCACCTGCAACCGCTTCAGCGTCCGCACCGTTCCCTCGACCTCCCGCCGCGGGTTGGCGGAGAAGGCTGCGAAGTCGTGTCGACCCTCCAGTCGTTTCGCTGCGAGCCTCATGGCCTTCACGTCGAGCGGCTTCCACACGTGCGTCCGGTGGAAGCGCACATCGGGCGTCAGCACGGGGCTGTTCCAGATGAAGTACCGGTATTCCTTCTCCTTCGCGCTTTTCCGCGCGTTGAAATCGGCGCGAGCCTTCCGCGCCGATTCGACGCGGACGTCCGCGGGCAGGTGCGCGTTCATCCCGATCCGGAGTTTCATCGGATCGAACGGCTTCGGCAGGTCGAAATGAATGACCTGGCCCCGCGCATGGACGCCTTGATCCGTACGACCGCTTCCAAAAACGCGGATTGCCGCCCCGGTCAGCTTCTCCAGCGCGTCCTCCAACACGGACTGGATCGTCGGATGGCCCGGCTGGACCTGGTACCCGGAGTATGCGGTCCCATCGTAGGAAATGGTGACTTTGTAACGGTTCTTCATCTGCTCGTAATCGTAATCCTACTCGTAATCGCAAAGTCGATTAGGATTACGATTGCGAGCCCCCTTCGCCCCCCTTCGCATCCAGATAATTCTGCAGCATGATCTGCGCGGCGATCTTGTCGACGAGGCCCTTGCGTTTCTCGCGGCGCGTGCCGGCTTCGATCAGGATATCGTGCGCGCTCTTGGTGCTGAGCCGCTCGTCCCACATCGCAACCGGAACGTGGGTCTTCTTCCGCAGCAACTCGACAAATTCGCGGGCCTTCTGCGCAGACGCGCCTTCGGACCCGTCCATGTTCCGGGGCAGACCCACGACGATCTCTTCCGCGCCGGTGCGCCTCACCTTCCCGGCGGTCCGGTTGGCAGCCTCTCCGGGATTCTGAATGGTCACAACCTCGTCGGCCGAGGCGATGATTTGCGTGGGGTCGCTGACAGCGAAACCAATGCGGCGCGCCCCGTAGTCCACGCCGAGGATCCGACCCATTACAGCACCTGGTTGAACTGGCCGGCCTGGCGCAACTTGGCAACGAGCTTCTTGATGTCCTGGGCCTTGTCACGCGTGCAGACGAGCGTGACGCCGTCCGCCTGCACGACCACCAGGTCGCGCACGCCGACCAGCGCCGTCAGGTGATTCTTCGAGTACACGATATTGTCCTTCGCGTCCTGCTGCTCACAGGAACCGATCACGGTATTGCCGTTCAGGTCCTCGGGGAAATGATTCTTCAGCGCGGCCCAGTTTCCGACGTCGTCCCACACAAATACCCCGCGCGCGACCAGGATGTTGTCCGACTTCTCCATCAGCGCGTAGTCGATCGAGATCTTTTCCAGGCTCTGGTAGACCTTCGCCATCGTCGCTTCGAATCCCGGCTTCCACGCCACGTGCGCCATCTGGTCGAGCAGGTGCGCCAGCGACGGACGGTGCCGGCGCAGGCCGGCCGCGAGGGACTGCACGGACCAGATGAACATGCCGGAGTTCCAGAGGAAATTGCCGCTCGCGACGTATGCATTGGCCCGCTCCACGTTCGGCTTCTCCACGAACCGCTTCGCCCTGAGGAACGTGATGCCGTTGTGGTCGCGATGGATGTCGCCGGCCTCGATGTAGCCGTACCCGGTGCTCGGCTCGGTCGGCTGTATGCCGATGGTGATCAGCACGTCCTCTTTCGCGGCGATGTCAAAGGCCGCGCTCAACGTACCGCGGAACAGAGGAAGGTCACCGATGATGTGGTCCGCGGTGAGTACGCAGAAGACGCCGTCGTGCTGCTTCGCCTTGACCAGCGCCGCGCCCAGGGCGACCGCGGCGGCGGTGTCGCGGCCCACGGGTTCGCCGATGATGTTCTGCGGCGGCAACGAGGGCGCCGCTTTCCGCGACGCTTCCACCAGGTCCGCGTTGGTGATGACGATCACGCGTTCCGGCGGGATCAGGCCGCGCAGGCGCTCGACCGCCTGTTCCAGCAGGGACTTGTCCCCCACCAGCGACAGCAATTGTTTGGGATGACGGCTCGTGCTGAGCGGCCAGAACCGCTCGCCCTTTCCGCCGGCAAGAATAACAGCGAAACAGTTTCTATACATCCTTGGCTGCCTTTACGAGTGTGTCCACCCAGCGCGCCGCGGCGACGCGACCGGCCGCCGTGTGCGGCGCGCGGTGGAACCGATCCACAATTCCGCTTCCGACGACGATGGCATCAGCCGCCCGGGCCGCGGCACGAGCGGTCTCCGGCGTCGAAATTCCAAAACCCAGCGCGACCGGGAGTCCCGTGAGCCGCCGCGTGCGCTCCACGAGTTCCGTTGCGCCGGAACTTAACGTTTTCTGCATCCCGGTCACGCCCTCTCGCGACACGCAGTATACAAAACCCGTGCCGACTTTGACGATCCTCTTGATGCGCTCATTTGGACTCGTGGGCGTGACGAGGCAGATATTGTTCAGTCCGTTCTTCTTCAGGATGTCGGCATAGCCGCCCTGCTCCTCCACCGGCAGGTCGAGCACGAGCAACCCGTCCAGTCCCGCCGCGGCGGCGCGGCGCACGACCCGGTCAAAACCGAGCGCGAATACGGGATTCATGTAGGTGTAGGCTATGAGCGGAATCTCCGACCGCTTCCGGATTTCGGCGATGCGGTCCAGCACGCCGTACAGCGTGGCCCCGGCCGCCAAGGCCCGGGTCGCCGACTCCTGGTTCACCCGGCCATCCGCGAGCGGATCGGAGAACGGGATGCCGAGCTCCACGAAATCAACGCCGACGCCTTCGAGGCGATGGACGATCTCGACCGTGGCCTTGAGCGACGGATCGCCCGCGGTGATGTAGGCAATGAAGCCTTTTTTGCCCTGATTTCGCAGGTCCGCCAGTTTCTTTTCGATGCGCGTCATGGCCGGTTCAATTCGTAGATTCTGCCGATGCCGTAGAGCGTCAAATCCTGATCCACCCGCATGGCCGGCTTCAAGCCTTTAACAACCCACTTCGCGAATCCGCCTGTCGCACAAAGCCGGGCGCGTTTCAGCCCGGGTGTCTTTTGCAGCTCGCCCACGATCTCGCGCACCATGCCGCGGTAGCCCCAGGCCGCCCCGCGCCGCATCGCATCCTCCGTGCTCTTTCCGACACTTCGTTTCACGGGGCCCGGGCCGATGCGCGGCAGTTTCGCTGTTTTCTCGGCGAGGTAACTGAACATCAGCGGCAATCCGGGCGCGATCACACCGCCCACATAGCCCTTCACGGGCAGCACCACATCAAACGTTACGGCGGTACCGAAGTCGGCAACGATAAGCGGCGCCCCGTACTTCGCGACTCCGCCCGCGGCATTGGCGAGACGATCCGCGCCGATCGTCGCCGGTTTCGGATACGTGACGCCGATCCCGAGTTTCTTGCGGTGGTCGACCCAGACAACGCGATGGTTTACGGCCGCACGCCAGGCGGCGTTCATGCGCGGGGCAACCGAAGCAATGCACACGCCGTCGATCCGAAGGTCTTTCCCGATCTTCTTCACGAGGCGGGAAATCTCAGCGGGCGTGCTGCGGGCGGTTTCCATGCGGTGGACGCGCGAGACACGCCCCGCACAATAGAGACCGAACGCGGTGCTGGTATTTCCAATATCGACGACCAGGACAAGAGGTTTCATGAAAGACGGGTACTTTCCCGCGGTACGGGCGCGGAATCAAGCGTTCAGTCGCGCCGCCCAGAGCCCTTGCGGTCTTTTCCAACAGGTAGGGCGATTTCGACGAAACCGCCGTCCTTCGACGTCGATCAGGGCATGCGGCGCGTTCGTCGAACGCGCCCTACCGCGGTCACGCGGCACCTTGGTCGCGGCCGGCACCGCCAAAGGCGGGTAAACGTGACCCTCCCGGCTCGCCGCAGCGTGCCAATGCGAAGACGGCCGGCCGGAGGGACGCGCCCCGATCCGATCAGGGCAGCTACATCTGAATTCAAAACCTGCCGCTACCGTCAATCAGGCATTGGTTCAGTTTGAACCTCTTGGTGTAGCCGCGCCTCTGCGAGGCGCGCATGCACGGCTCGTAGAGCCGTGGCTACAGCGTCCGCATTCAGTCGATGACCGGAAGACGCGGCGACCCGCTCCAGCGCGACCACGCTTCAAGCAGCGAGTCCGGTTTCGCATAATGCGCGTCCAGCGATCTCAACAGCGCCGAAACAACGACGTCGCATTCGACGTCGCAGCCCTCGCAGAGGATCGAGGTCACGACATTCTTCAACGCCTCCGGCCAGTCGCCGGCGGCATGGCGCACGTTCACGCCGATACCCAATACCGCGAATTCCACCCGACCCTTTCCCATGCGCGGTTCCACGAGGACACCCGCGATCTTTCGGCCGTTCACCAACACGTCGTTCGGCCATTTGATGGTCACCCCTTCAATGCCGAAATTCTGCATGACCTCGGCCGTGGCGACGCCGCCCAGGATGGCGATCGACTCGGCGTCCGGAGTTTCCGGGCGCAGAACGACCGATAGATAGACGCCGAGACCGGGACGCGACACCCAACCCCTCCCCCGCCGCCCCCTCCCCTGCGTCTGTTCGCGCGCGACAACGACCAGGCCCTCTTCAGCACCCTGCTCCGCCTCCCTTTTCGCCATGTCGTTCGTTGAGGTCACCTCGTAGAAGGTCAGAAGGCGTTTTCCGATGACACTCATGATTTGCGTTTCCGCCCCATTTTGTATTTGGTCTGGACGACAGGCTTCGCGGCCACGACCGGCCCGCCTTTCTCAGCGGCCTTCAATTCGTAGATCTGGTCGCGGAGCAGCGCCGCGCGTTCGAATTCCAGATGCTCCGCGGCCTCCATCATCTCGCGCTCAAGGTCGGCCAGGACTTCGGTGACATTGTAGTCCGCCCCCGCCTCGCGCACCACCCCCTCCTCCACATCCCTGGCTTTCCGCAAAATCGCGAGGCTGTCCTGCACGGCCTTGACGATGGTTTTCGGCGTGATGCCGTGTTCCTTGTTATATGCGACCTGGGCCTCGCGCCGTCCATTGGTGACATCGATCATGCGGCGCATCGAGTCCGTCACCTCGTCGGCGTAGAGAAGGACCCGCCCGTTGACGTTGCGCGCGGCGCGACCGGCGGTCTGGATCAGCGACGTTTCCGAACGAAGAAAGCCTTCCTTGTCCGCGTCGAGCACGGCCACGAGGGCCACTTCGGGCAAATCAAGTCCCTCGCGAAGCAGGTTGATGCCGACGAGACAGTCGAACTCGGCCTTTCGCAGGCCGCGCAGAATCTCGACGCGCTCGATGGCGTCGATTTCCGAGTGCAGGTATTTCACACGCAGGCCGACGCCGCGCAGGTACTCGGACAGATCCTCGGCGGTCTTTTTCGTCAGCGTCGTCACAAGCGTCCGCTCGCCCGCTTCCGCGCGCTTCCGGATTTCCTCCATCACGTCATCAATCTGGTTCTTCAGCGGGCGTACCTCGACCGGCGGGTCGACAAGGCCGGTCGGCCGGATCAACTGTGGTACCGTAACGCCCGAGACCTCGCGCTCGTACGTGGCGGGCGTGGCGGACGTGAAAATCGTTTCGTGCGTCACGCCGAGGAACTCCTCGAAGTTCATCGGGCGGTTGTCGAGCGCGCTCGGCAGCCGGAAGCCGTGTTCGACGAGCATCCCTTTCCGCGCGCGGTCCCCGTTGTACATGCCGCGCAGTTGCGGCAGCGTCGCGTGCGATTCGTCGATGATGGTGAGAAAGTCCGCCGGGAAATAGTCGATGAGTGTGAACGGCCGCTGCCCCGCTGCGCGCCCGGTCAGGTGGCGCGAGTAATTCTCGATGCCCGCGCAAAAGCCCATCTCGCGCATCATGTCGAGGTCGTACATTGTGCGCATCCGGATCCGCTGCGCCTCGAGCAGCTTGCCCTGCTGCTCGAACCACTTCACGCGCTCGTCGAGCTCGGTCTTGATGGTCTGGAGCGCGCGTTCGATCTTGGAGAACGGGGTCACGAAGTGCTTTGCGGGCGAGATGACCACGTCATCGAGCCGGGCCTCGGCATGGCCGGTGAGCGGGTCGAACCGTTCGATCCGCTCGACGGCGTCGCCGAAAAACTCGATGCGGAGCCCGTACGTGGCGTAGGAGGGGAAGACATCGAGCGTGTCGCCGCGGACGCGGAACGTGCCGGGCACGCGCTCGACCTCGTTGCGCTCGTACTGGATGTCGACCAGTTGCCGCAGCAGCGTGTCGCGGTCGAGCGTGTCGCCGGTCCGCACGGTCACGAGCATCTCGCGGTAGTCCTCGGGCGAACCGAGGCCGTAGATGCAGGAGACCGACGCGACGATGACGACGTCCTGCCGGTTCATCAGTGCATCCGTGGCGGCGAGGCGCAGGCGTTCGATCTCCTCGTTGATCGACGAATCCTTCTCGATATAGGTGTCGGTCTGCGGGATGTACGCCTCGGGTTGGTAGTAATCGAAATAGCTGACGAAGTACTCGACGGCGCTGGTCGGGAAGAACCCCTTCAGTTCCGCGTACAGTTGCGCGGCCAGGGTCTTGTTGTGGGAGATAAAGAGCGTGGGCTTGCCGTGCCGCGCGATGACGTTGGCGATGGTGAACGTCTTGCCCGAGCCGGTCACACCCTCGAGCGTCTGGAAACGGCGCCCCTCCTCCAATCCACGGCACAGCCGCTCGATCGCCTCGGGCTGGTCGCCGGTCGGTTGATAGTCCGATGTGAGTTGGAATGGAGCACGTGAGGACACGGATGAACTATAGCCCGGGCCCCACGGGCCAACAAGCGCGGGTGGCCGGCCCTGGCTGCTTTTGGCAAGTTCGGTTGTAGCCACGGCGCTCCGTCGCCGTGAATGCGCATTCCAACCCAACGAGACGACGCCTGTCTTGCGGGTCTACGGCAGGCTGACATCAACACGATAGAAAGCACGAAGGACGTTCTGGGTGTCTGGAAGCGAAAGGATCATCCCCGTCCCCTCCACCATCACGCCCACGGCGATCCAACCATCGCCCCCGGTCAGATCGAGCCTTCGCCCCAGGCGGTAGAGCCGACCGGTCGACGAAACCACCGTAGCCTCGAACGGCACCCAGGATGCACCCTCCGCGATCCGGAAGAAGGACGTTCGATTGGTGGGATTCGTATCAGCAATGAACTCCTCCGTATTGTTAAACCCATCCTCATCCGCATCCGCGCCCGGAACACAATTCGTGGGCTGGTCGAAATATCGCGTCTCCCAGTCGTCCGGCAATCCGTCCGCGTCCGTATCGGCATCGCCCCCCGTCACCGTCAACGTCAGGTTCGGGATCATCGAAAGATCTGAACTGTCTATTTCGTCGTTGTGCACTTCGATGGCCAGCACGTTCATCCCGTTCACCAGCAGGCCCAGCGACGCGCTGATATCGAAGGATACCGGCGTGCCTGCTTCATGATAGGTGGAGGCGGTCGTGTTCCGGGTGGGGGTTCCCACGATGTTGGTGCGACACACTTCCAGCCCATTCAGATACGCCACGAACCCGTCATCAAAGTCCATTGTCAGCGTCATGTCCGACACGGACGCCGCGTTGCTCACCACAAACATCTTCCGCGCATACACGGTCACGTAGTTGCCCTGCATATCCGACAGCACCGTCACGTCGTCTCCGTCCCCATATCCAATCCCCGTGGGACCCTGCAGCCATCCACTGTCGTCATACTGGAGACCGGCCCAGGTTGCTCCGGGGTCCGCGGCGCCCTTGAAGTACTTCCAGGTCTCGCCGACCGCGATGGCCTCGTGTGGCACGGGCGCAGAGAATGTCCGGTCGGACGATACGGCCAGGTTATCCGCTCCATCCGCGCTCTTTACCCGGAAATGATAGGTCACCAGGGGATCCAGATCCGACAGCACCACGTTGTGACTCGTCACCGCTGCGGCGTTCACCACGCTCTGGGTCGTGTACCAGGCGGTCCGCCCGTATTGCACCTGCGAGTTCGCCGGCTCGTCCGTGGTCCAGCCGATCGTCGCGGTCGTGCCGATCGAGACTCCCGAGATCGCCGAAAGGACCGGCGGGGTTACGTCAGGTCCGTTGATCGTGATGGACAGGCTTTTCGTCGCGTTGCTCAGACTCGCATCCGTCACCCGCACAGAGACATTGAATACCCCCGCGTTCGTCGGCGTCCCGCTGATCGTTCCCGTCACCGGGTCCAGATTCAGCTCCGGCGGCAGGCTCCCGCCGTTCGTTCCCCAAGTATACGGCGCAGTCCCGCCCGTCGCGCTCAGCGTCTGGCTGTAGGCTGCATGCACGTTGCCCATGGGAAGCGATGCTGTCGTGATGACCAAGGCAGCGGCTCCGCCGTAAATATCAGGCGGTATCGTACGACCCAAGTACTCCCATACATACTTCGTCAAGGTCTGCCCGTCTGAGCAGAAGCCACGAGTCGTGTCGTTTGTGGTCGGAACGGAGCCCGCGTTGGGCGGATTTGCTTCTCGAAAAAGCGCCCTGATCTTTTCTTCGTTCGGGTATGGCCACAAATTGACGTCGCTCAAGGTATCCCACCCGGGATCCCCCCACGCCGCCCCGTCCGCGCCATGCCGCTTCAGAATCGTTGCGCCGATGTCCCCGCCGCTGCTGCCCGCGTTGTCGTAGTCGGACCCGTCCTCAATTCTGACCATGTAGGCCGGCGAATGACTCGACGTTACATACAGCGTTCCGAACGCCTGTGCGCCCGGATTAAAGCCGTTGTACGTCTGCGACGCCCATAAACCCACGGTTCCGATGGATGCGTTATCTGTGAAAAGACAGTCTGTGATGTGTTGGTTGGTCCCGGAAGAATTGTTCCGCATGCCACAGTCGGAATCGCCGAACGTGCAGTGCCGAATGTCGATATTGCCCTGCGAGCCGCTCATCCACAGCCCACCCGACGACCCCCCTTTCGAATTGGCATTATCCCAACTCACACAGTCCGACATGGTCAAATCGTGCCCGCCCAATTCCTTCACCGCATAACCGCCGTATGCGTTGTCGACATGGACGACAAGACACCCCCTCAGAACAGCATGATCCGTGTTCTTGGGAAAGTAGAACCCTCCCCAGATGTAGGCATAGAGACCGTATCCCGTATCGCACTGGTTGCCGTCGATGGCTATGCAGTTCTGAAACGCCATGTACTCAGCCTGGTCACCGCTGTTGTTCCCATAAAAGCAGAACGTCGCCATCGGCTGATCCGAATCCGAGTAATCGGCTCTTCCTACGCACCGTCGGAACACGTTGTGCGACGTGGCGGCGGTGGCGCTTCCACAGACGAAACCATAGCGCGCGTGTCCCGCTCCGGCGCAGTCTTCCACAAGGTTGGATACCCCTCCGACACTGAACCAGGATCCGTAGTTGTCCATCACCCCCTTGCGAATGGCGATGCAGTTTTTGACGACATTATGCGATCCACTCAATTCCACGATGGCGGGCGGATACGTGGTGTCCGCCAGCACCACAATGAATCCGTCGACCCGGATGTACCGATCCGTCACTTCAATGGGATGATCATAGTAGCCCAAGCTGCCGCTATTCTTGATGGTCACTTCCAGTGCGTGTCGTGCACGGATGGTGGTTGCTACTGTCCTCGATGTTCCGCCGGGCATGTCGTCAATGAAATTGGCCGTGCCGTAATACGAGCCATCATTAACAATCACGGCTTCCCCTGCGCTCATGGCCGCGATGGCGCCGCCGATGGTTCCATAGCAGTTTCCGGGCGTCCAGTCATCGGGAGTGGATGGTCCGGATGTCCTGGCGCCGTTCGTGCTGACCTGATAGATCGGCGCCGCGGAAACGCCACAGACGCCGGGATGTATCCCCAGACAACAAACCATCAGGGCGACCTGCAAGCAGCGCGCGTGGCAGTTCACTTCAACATCCTTGACCCGATCCGCAGGTTCACAAATTCTCGTTCTCCACATGACATGGGTAACTGTCGATGGAACAACCGTCTATATTCCCGCCTTTTCACATTTTCAAAAGGAATACCACGTGGCCGTAGCCCGGATTATTCGCGAAGCGCGAACAATCCGCCGCTCCGCGGCCGTGATGGATGCGGCTGTGCCGCATCCAAACGGGGCTGCCACGTTTGCAGCGCGGTACGACACCGCGTTGCATCACGTCTTTGCCTGCGGGCGCA
>JAZDKY010000129.1:0-43746 GCA_043802525.1 bacterium | reverse complement strand
CTGCCGTCCCACTTCGCTATCCGGTTGGCCGCCACCCCGCCCGCGGTCGTGACAACCCCGCCCGCGTACAGGGTCGTCCCGTCATGCACCAAGGCAAACACGATATCACTCATGCCGCTGCCCAGATTCGTCCAACTGCTGCCGTCCCACTTCGCTATACAACTGGCCGCCACGCCGCCCGCGGTCGTGAACCCCCCCCCCACGTACAGGTTCGTCCCGTCATGCGCCAAGGCATACACGCTGACCTCCATGCCGCCGCTTATGCCGCTGCCCAGATTCGTCCAGCTGCTGCCGTTCCACTTCGCTATACAACTGGCCGCCACGCCACCCGCGGTCGTGAAAGTGCCGCCCGCGTACAGGTGCGTCCAGACTGGCGCCACGACATACACGACAATGTCCATGCCGCTGCCGAGGCTTGACCATCTCGCGCCGTTCCACTTCGCCACCCGGTTCGCCGCCACGCCGCCCGCGGTCGTGAAAGCCCCACCCGCGTACAGGTTCGTCCCGTCATGCGCCAAGCAAGACACGCTGTCGTTCATGCCGCTGCCCAGATTCGTCCAGACGGATGGCCCGTAGATCGTTCCGCCGATGGCGCCCGCCGGATTCACCGTGTAGGCGCCGGGCAATGTCGTGTCTCCCACGCTGGTGGATTGGATGACCATATCCTTCATGCCCGGCGTATTGGCCGGCAGCGCAATGGTTACCCAATTCTCGCCCTGCCCGGTGATCGTCGCGGCAACGCCGCCGACCAGCACATTGGTGATGTCACTGCCATTGCCCAGCAGCCCGTTGGTGATCGTGAGGGAGTTCCCGCCGGCGGAAGGTCCGATATTCGTTGAGAGCTGGTAGGCCGCACCGCCCAGGTTCAAGGCGAAGGTGGTGCTGGGAATGTCCGTCACGAAGACCACGGTCGCGGTGTGAGTGCCCACGGCAACCGGAGAATAGACCACGGAAAAGTTGCTGACCGTGCCGATATCAACTGATGCAGGAATTCCCGCTATTTCGAATGAAGCAGCGTCCGCCCCATTCGTAGTAAAGGATGATATGTTAAGCGACGCCGCACCATTGTTGGTAATGCCCAGAATGTTGGTAACGGACGATCCAGGAAGAGTCGGATAGAAGGCGGTTCCGTTTGCCGTATCAAAAGCGACGCCATCGGCAATGGAAACACCATTGGTGCCGACGATCATCATATCTGAAGCAGGCGTCTCGGAATCGGAGTACACGACATCACCCCAGCTTTCACCGACGGTGATTTGGTCGATGAAATAATTCTCTGCGGTCCCGCCGTAGTTTCGAACCAGCAGGAAAGTCGGGGAAAAATTCCAGGCTGTGCAGGGGGTACTGTAGATCAGTTCTGCCTGCTCGGCAGCCGTATTGGTTGGGTTGCGGAAAACAGTGACGTTGGTCCAGCCCGAGGCTCCTGCTTCATACTTGGCCACATAATAGTAAACCTGATCCGCAACGGGCTGTGTTTCGGACCAAAGCTCAGCGGCTCCCGCCCGTGCATAATTATTGGAGGTGGAATTGCCCATAACGCCGCAGGTCAGTGCATCGCCTGTGGTTGAGGCTGAGGTGTCCAGGGCGACATGCGTGCGTGTGTTCGCCGTAAAAGTGCCGTTGCAGCGGAACAGAAAAGCCACATAGCGCACCACATTGGCTCCCGGCGCCAACGCGCTGCTCAAGGCCCGTGACTGCACATCCGAGGATCCATCACACTTCAGGTAAAGAGCATTGGTTCCGCCTTCAATACGAACATCCCCCTTTGAATAGACCAGGACCTCATTGGACACCGTGGCCGTGGCCTGGGCCGTCCACGTACCGCTAAGGCCGACATCTGTAGGAGCGCTTTGTCCGGTCAGAGCCACCGCAGACGCATAGTCTTCGAAAGTCACTTGAGCGACAATGTTGGGCGGCTGACTGTAGGAATAGTTGGCGCCGCCGTTATTGCCATAGGCCAGCGTCTGCATGTCGGCGCCGGCGTGCGTGGGCGTGGCATAAGTGGTGGTGAGAATATAGTACGTAACAGGTGTTGCAGCGACCTGCCCGGGAATGTCAGCCGTCCAACTGGTCCCACTGCCGGTGGCTTTGACAAACGCCGACGAAACCCAGCCGTTGGTCGTGTAGCGTACGTAGACATCCTCGCCATCGCAGGGTTGAGCAGAGGTGGTGATGGAGACGGCAACAACGCCGCCCGTGATGAAGTTATGGTTGTCACTTACTCCACTGATGGAAACAGGCGTGTTTGTGGTAACCTGGCATCCGATGTCCAGCGACGTGGCATCATCTGCGGAAAACGTGTAGTGGTAGTTTTGCATTGCATTGAGATAGAGCGCGAAGGAACTGCCTTCCGCACAGGTATACGTCCCAGGCGTGGAAACGAGCGCATCCCCTCCCTCGGCGGGATTCGGTCCAAAATGGCGGTCGCCGCCATCGCTGCTGTAGAAGCGGAAATACCAGTCGCCCGACGCATCGGTTTTCTGAATGCTTGTTCGCCAAACACCGGATGCAAGCGTCAAGCCTACCCCATCAGCGCCAGTCCAAGTCCCGGCCGGATTGCCATAGACCTTCATGACCGTCCAGGCGTTGGAAGTTAGGGGCGTCAGCAGGATGCATACGCACAGCAACGACACAACGATCACGCTTGCTCTTTTCATTCCCTGTCTCCTTTTCTAAAGCGGGGGGGGGTACATGTGAGGAAATCCGGGTGCGGATGCGCAATGGCCATTGAGAAACATGGGGGTGCTTCACGGCGAAACTGCCTGGGGGATTAGGATGCCGCGAATCGAATCCAGATCGTGGTTGCCGTTCGATCCCGCCGTGCCCTTGATGATCGTCACTTCCGGCCCGTTCATCGACTGCACGTTGATCGCGTTGGTAACGCACACGCGGTTCATCAACGCATAACCCGGCGTCACGGCACGGCCTTTATCATACACGCCATTCGTCACCCAGACCGTTTCGCCGGACTGCACCAAATCCACCGCAGCCTGAATGGTCCTCTTGGCCGTCGACCAACCGGTGCCCTCGCCCGAATCGTCCGGACGGGATGCATCCACGTATTGAACCGGTGGAGGCTCATATGTGTTGATCGGTGGCGGCAATGTCACATATCGATACCCGTAGATAAGCGGAGCCGTGGTCCCGGAAGGAATAACATTTGAAGATAGCAGCAACTGCCACATATCGCTGACCACCACCCGAATGCCGGCCACCGCCTCGGCGCCCAGCGTCTGGGGCCCCTGCCGCAAGGTGCGTTGCATGCGCCGCAACCCCACATGCCGCCATGCTCGTCGCGGCAAATGATCATACGTCGGTGCCGGCTTCTGACAGACCGAACAATGTCCGGGCCGTTGCGCATGGCCTTCGATCTCGCGATCGGCTATCCGACGATTCATCTCCCGCATCGAGTCGTACATCGCATCGTCCCCTTGTTCAAAGCGCTCAATCCGCAGATTCTTCAGAATCCGTGCACCCTGGAGGTCTCGATGAAGGTCCATGAAGATCGATCTCAGTCGATGTTTGGTGGGCGGATTATAACAGCGGAGCCTGAGGTGCGACAAGTCAATGGACATGAACGAGTTTTCCGGGTGGCGTTGGGTTTCTGTTGAAGTCTGCACATGATCGCACTGCGCATCAAAACTAGTCGCGGGAGGGGGGAACCCAACCTCCACCAAGACCGCTTGGTCCTGACGTGGGTGACAGGATCCGGAACCGCATGCGCATGGAAGTGGATGTACGACCCCGGATTATTCGCGAAACGCGAACAATCCATCACGGGGCTAGTGTTGGACGTCGGGGGCGAGGGCTTCGGCACGTGCCGTGGTGGTCTTGAATTCCTGCAAAGCGTGTACGTCCCATCCGCGGTTCTTCATGTAGGCGATCGCAGAAACGGTCGCGTGTGCGCCGTCCTCGGTCGTGACGATCGGGATGCCGCGCAGGATGGCTTCGCCGCGGATGACAATTTCGTCAGCCCGGGCGATGAGACCGCTGGGCGTGTTGATGACCAGCCGGATCTGGCTCTTTTTCATCAGGTCAAGAATTGTGGCGCCGGTCTTCTCCGACAACTTCCGGACCACGCCCGCCGTGATGCCCGCCTTTTCGAGCGACCCGGACGTGCCCTCCGTCGCGACGAGGTCGAAACCCATTTCGACGAGTTGCCGGCCGATCTTGACCATCCATTCTTTGTCCGTGTTCTTCGCGCTCAGGAACACCGTGCCTTCCGTCGGCAGGTCCTGACCCGCCGCGATCTGGCTCTTCCAGTAGGCGAGTTCAAACGTGGAGTCGATGCCCATGACCTCGCCGGTTGATTTCATTTCCGGACCGAGGATCGGGTCGATGCCCGCAAACCGGCTGAACGGGAACACCGCTTCCTTCACAGCGAACCAGTCCATCCTGGGCTCGTAACCCACCAGGCCCATGTCGGCGAGTTTCTCGCCGACCGCGATGCGGGCCCCGATTTTTGCGAGCTGAACGCCCGTGGCCTTGCTCACGTACGGAACGGTGCGCGAGGATCGGGGATTGACTTCGATGATGTAGACCTGCTCGTCTTTGACCGCGAGTTGCACGTTGATCAGGCCCCTGACGTTCAGCGCCAGCGCGATCTTCGTGCAGGCATGCTTGATCTCGTCGATGACGGGTTTCTTCAGCGTGTGCGGCGGAATGCAGCACGCGCTGTCGCCCGAGTGGATGCCCGCGACTTCAATGTGCTGCATCACGCCGCCGACATAGACATCCTTGCCGTCGCACACGAGGTCGCAGTCGACCTCCGTGGCCTTCTCGAGGTAGCGGTCGATCAGGATCGGGAAATCGGGATTGGCCTCAAACGCGTCCTGCAGGAAGGGGCGCAGCTCGTCGTCCACGTAGGCGATCATCATCGCACGGCCGCCCAGCACGTACGACGGGCGGATCATGACGGGCAGCCCGATCTTTTTCGCGATCGCGAGCGCCTCATCCATCGTCGTCGCCGTGTTGCTCTCCGGCTGGCGCAAGCCGAGCTGTTCAAGCAGCACACGCGTGCGCTTGCGGTCTTCCGCGATGTCGATGCTATCCGGTGAGGTGCCGAGGATCGGCACGCCGGCCTTCATCAGCGGAACCGCGAGGTTGAGCGGTGTCTGGCCGCCCATCTGCACGATGACGCCGAGCGGCTTCTCGTTCTCGTAGATGTTCATCACGTCTTCGAACGTCAGCGGCTCGAAGAAGAGCTTGTCCGACGTGTCGTAGTCCGTGCTGACGGTCTCGGGGTTGCTGTTGACCATGATCGTCTCGTACCCCAGCTCGCGCAGGGCGAAGACGGTGTGGACGCAGCAGTAGTCGAATTCGATGCCCTGGCCGATGCGGTTCGGACCGCTCCCGATGATGATGACCTTCTTCTTGTCGCTCACGCGCGACTGGTCGACCGTCTGGTAGCTGGAATAGAAATACGGCGTGTACGCCTCGAACTCCGCGGCGCAGGTGTCGACGAGCCGGTACACCGGGATGATGCCGGCGTCCTTGCGCTGCTGCCGGATCTCAAGGTCGGTCGTGCCGGGCCGGAGCGCGGAAATCTGCCGGTCCGAGAAACCGCTCCGCTTCGCCTCGCGCATCAGGTCCGTGCTGAGCGGGCCCTTCGGCGCGGCGCCGACCCTTTTCTCCATCTCGATGATCTGGGCGTAGTTGTCGAGGAACCAGGGATCGATGTTCGTCAATTCCGCAACTCGTTCGACGGACATTCCTTCTTTCAGCGCACGCCGGACGAGGAAATGCCGGTCCGCGCGGTGCCTCTTCAGCTCGTCTTCGACGTTCTTCACGTCGGCCACGCGCGCCTCGCACTTGAGGTCGTAGCCGTCGACGCCGATCTCCAGCCCGCGCAGGGCTTTCTGGAACGCCTCGCGGAAATTCGTGCCGATGGCCATCGTCTCGCCGACCGACTTCATGCTGATGCCGAGCGTCGGGTCCGCAGCGGCAAACTTCTCGAACGCGAAACGGGGGATCTTGACCACGCAGTAGTCGAGTGTCGGCTCGAAGCACGACGGGGTCACGCGCGTGATGTCGTTTGGAATCTCGTCGAGCGTGTAGCCGACCGCCAGCTTGGCTGCGATCTTGGCAATGGGGAACCCGGTAGCCTTGCTCGCGAGGGCGGAGCTGCGCGAAACGCGCGGGTTCATCTCGATGACGACCATGCGCCCGGTTTCCGGGTGGAGGGCGAACTGCACGTTCGATCCGCCCGTCTCGACGCCGATCACGCGCATGACGCGCAGCGACGCGTCGCGCATGGCCTGGTATTCGCGGTCCGTGAGCGTCTGGATCGGCGCGACGGTGATGCTGTCGCCCGTATGGATGCCCATCGGGTCGACGTTCTCGATCGAGCAGATGATCACGCAGTTGTCCTTGCGGTCGCGCATCACCTCGAGCTCGAATTCCTTCCAGCCCAGCGCCGACTCCTCCAGCAGGACCGACGTGTTCAGGCTCGCCTTGAGGCCGCCGGCCGCGATGTGCAGCAGTTCGTCCATGGTGTACGCCGTGCCGCCGCCCGTGCCGCCGAGCGTGAAGCTCGGGCGGACGATAACGGGGAACCCGATCTCCGTTGCCGCCGCTTCGGCCTCTTCGAGGTTGTGGACGAGTTTGCTGCGCAGGCATTCGACGTTGGCCTTCGCCATCGCCTCCTTGAAGAGGATGCGGTCCTCCGCGCGCCGGATGACCTCGGCATTGGCGCCGATCAATTCCACGCCGTATTTCTCGAGCGCGCCGCTTTCGGCCACCTCGAGCGCCGTATTGAGCGCCGTCTGACCGCCGAGCGTCGGCAGCAGCGCGTCCGGCCGCTCCTTCGCGATGATCTTGATGACAGCCTCCGGCGTGATCGGCTCGACGTACGTGCGGTCGGCGGTCTCCGGGTCGGTCATGATCGTGGCGGGATTGCTGTTGATCAGGATGACCTCGTAGCCCTCCTCGCGCAGGGCCTTGCACGCCTGCGTGCCGGAATAGTCAAATTCGCAGGCCTGGCCGATGACAATGGGCCCCGACCCGATGATCATGATTTTGTGGATGTCTGTACGCTTCGGCATTTTTTCTAACCGCAGAGGACGCGGATGTTCGCGGAGGTTCTCCAATGATTGGAAGTTTTTCTGGCTACATGTCCAACCATCGGAAAACCCTCTTTGACCCTCTGCGTGCCTCTGCGTCCTCTGCGGTGAAAATTCCTATTCCCATTCAATCGTTGCGGGCGGCTTGGAACTGATGTCGTAGACGACCCGGTTCACGCCGCGCACTTCGTTGATAATCCTGTTCGAGATCCGGTCCAGCGTCTCGTACGGCAGCCGGCACCAGTCCGCGGTCATCCCGTCCAGGCTCTGCACGGCGCGGATGGCCACCACGTTCTCGTAGGTCCGTCCGTCGCCCATGACGCCTACCGATTGGACCGGGAGCAAAACCGCGAAAGACTGCCAGATGTCCTTGTACGTTTCCAGCTTCGATACCTCTTCCTGCACGCGCAGGTCGGCCTGCTGGAGCAGGGCGACCCGCTCGGCATTGACCTCGCCCAGGATACGCACCGCAAGGCCCGGGCCCGGGAACGGCTGGCGGTCGACCAGGCTCGACGGCAGGCCCAGTTCGCGGCCCAAGGCGCGGACCTCGTCCTTGAACAGCTCGCGCAGCGGCTCGACCAGTTCGAATTCCAGTTCCGACGGCAGCCCGCCGACGTTGTGGTGGCTCTTGATGGTGACCGACGGCCCGCCCAGCGGCGAAACGCTCTCGATGACGTCCGGGTATAGCGTGCCCTGCGCGAGGAACTTGCAGGTCTTGCCCAGCTTGCGCGCTTCCTCGGAAAAGACGTCGATGAAGGTCTTGCCGATGATCTTCCGTTTCGCCTCCGGGTCGGTGACGTCCTTCAGGCGTTCGAGGAAGAGCGGCGCGGATTTTGCAACACGAAGGTCTATGCCCAGCGCGTCGCCGAAGAGTTTCTGGACCTGCTCGGTCTCGCCGTGGCGGCAGACGCCGTTGTCGACAAAAACGCAGTGGAGCTGATCGCCGATGGCCTTGTAGAGCAGGGCGGCCACAACGGAGGAATCGACGCCGCCGCTCAGGCCGCAGAGGACGTGATCGCACCCGACCCGCGCCCGGATGGCCCTGGTCTGCTCCTCGATGAAGCTCGACATCTTCCAGTCACCCTTGCATCCGCACACGTCGAAGACGAAACGGCGAAGGATGTCCTTCCCGCGCGGCGTGTGGACGACTTCGGGATGGAACTGCAGCCCGAAAATCCTGCGGGCCGGGTTCGCCATCGCCGCCACGGGGCAGGTGTGCGTGCTTGCGATGGCCTTGAAGCCCTCGGGCATTTTCTGGACCTGGTCGCCGTGGCTCATCCAGACATCGAGCTTGGATGGCAGGTCCTTGAAGAGGGTGTCGGGCTCAATCACGTCGATGCCGGCATAACCGAACTCCCGCGTCTGCCCGGGCTGCACATGGCCGTTCAGGAGCTGCGTCGTCAGCTGCATGCCGTAGCAGATGCCGAGGACGGGCAGCTTGAGATCGAACAGGGCTGCATCGCAGTGCGGGGCGTTCTTCTCATAGACGCTCGCCGGGCCGCCGGAAAGCACGATGCCGCGCGGGTTCCGCCGCGCCAATTCGGCCGCCGGCGTGTCGAACTGCAGCAGCTCGCAATAGACGTTCTGCTCCCGAATCCGCCGCGCGATCAGCTGGCTGTACTGCGAGCCGAAATCAAGAATTGCTATCCACTCGTGCGCCATAAGTCCTCGCAGCCTGCGGCAGAAGTACGTTGACCCGCGTTGCTAAATGCATCGTCGAGGAGTGGCAACGTAGCAAATGGGCCTGCGCCGCCGCAACACGAAGGGCGGATAAACACTGTGCTTTGCTTGCCCGCCATAGTCCCGCTCCGAGCGGGACTATGGCGGGATTCACGGCGGAATCTGAACCGCACGGGCCATCGTACTTCTGCCACAGGCTGCAGTGCTTCTACAGGGTCAAAACACGGCCCGCAAGAACGGATTGGAGACGGCACTAAACGGCGCGAAAAGGCGGTGTTACCTCGCCGCGGGGGGCTGGTGCCAGGGAATGAGGAAGTGCTCGAACCGGGGCAGGTCGACCAGCAGCAGGATGCCGCAGCAGATGAAGGCGAGTGTCACGAGAACGACGAGCTTGTGCGCCTTGTAGAGCCGCTCGGGGTACTGCGTGGGGCTGTTCTCCTTGTAGCCGAGGTGCAGGTAGTACGCCATGGCGTAGGCGACGATCGGCGTCGCGAGCACGACCTCGATCTGGTACCGCGTGATGAAGACGCCCGCGAACATGGCGAACAGCGACACGTAGAAGATGATGCTGACCAGCAGCCGCTCCTCGTTGTAGTGGGCGAACGATTTCCGGTAGCGCGCGGCCGCTCCGGGATCGTGGATCGCGCGGTACTCGGCAAACCGCTTCGTGGCCATCAGGAACGCGCCGAACATCCAATACGCGAGCAGAATCGAGGCTGGCGGGGCGGAGCCGAGGCCGGTCATGTACCACCCCATCGCCATGCGAATCGGATTGTTGATCGACTCGGACAGCACGTCCGCGTACGGCACGTCCTTCAGCCGCACCGGTGGGATGTTGTACAGAGTGCCCATGACCCAGAGCAGCACGCACGACCAGCCCATCGGAACACTGATCGCGAAGCCGATGCTGATCCCGATGGCCCCGAGTGCGATCCACTCGAGCAGCGCGATTCCGCGGTTCACCTGGCCTGATGGAACGGGCCGGTACTTCTTGACCGGGTGATGGCGGTCCCGTTCCGCGTCGAGGACCTCATTAAGGACGTAGTTGCTCGAAGCGGTCAGGCAGACGGCGAGCAGCCCAAGGACCAGGTGCGGGATATCCGTGAGATGCCAAGACTCGGGATAGAAAAAGTACGCGATGATGATCCCGGGCAGGACAAAGATGTTCTTGATCCAGTGGTCCGGTCGCGCGATCTGCAGGTAGGGAAACATGGGCCTCATGGGCTCTGCGTCGTAGCCAACCCGGGTGGCCGACGCAACCAAATTCTTGTCGGTGGGCTACTTTGGATTTCCCGCTCCCGCGATCCTGCCGCGGGCGGGACAAGCGCAAGGTTTACCCCGCATTCAGCGGGGTCGTGGGGCGCGGGAATTCCAAAGTAGCCCACTACGGGACGCCCCGGCCGGATGCCTGCTCCCCGGCCCGCTTCCGGTAGACGACGATCGTCGGCTGAGCGTGAAGCAGCGGGCGGTCCCGGAATTCGGTCACGACGTCGCTGTGCTCGCTGATCCACGTGTACATCGCCCGGCCTTCCTTGCTGAGGTGGGGGAGATATTCGTCAAAGATCCGGTCGTGCGCCAGGGAACTGGTGATCAGGTAGTCGTAGCTTCCTTCGCGGATGACCGCCTGCGCATCCGGCTCGGTGAAATTCCTGTGCTGGCGATCAATCACGTCATGCCGGTCGGCCGGCAGCGTGTATTGCTCACGTCGGACAACGGAGCCGGGCGGGAGGTGCTGAGTCGCCCAGTCCCGCGCGAGAATCCGCGTATCCTGTCGCGCGAGCGCCCGGCTGTCCAGGAAGCTTGTGGCGCCGAACCACACGACCCCGGCCAGGGCGAGCGCGCGCAGCGGAAGGCGAAGCGCGCGGCGTTCCGTGTGCGCGCAGCCGATGCCCGTCAGCACCGCTGCGATCGCCAGCGCCGGGATGAGGTCGTTCGCGCGCACATAGTCGCGCGAAAATACCAGCGCCACGAACAGCACCGCCGCGAATCCAGCGCCCCCGATCACGATGCAGCGCAGCCCGGCGTCCATCCGGTCTCCGCGCGCGGCGACGGCCGCGCTTCCGGCGAGCGCGATCGGGATCCACGCGCCGTTCGTCGCGAACAGCGCGAGCAGATGCCGCCCGTTGCGGAAGACCTTTTCGGCCATCGGCAGTTCGGTCGCCGTGATATGGGCCTGCCAGCTCATGAAATCGGGAAATTTCGCGACGAAGTAGCCCGGGTCCTGGACCAGCATCGGTGACGTGGCGACAACGCCCATGAGCCCCGCGGCGCCGAGGACGCACGCGGAGAGCAGCGTGCCGTTGGCGCGCTTGCGCGGCCACGCGAGCGCCCACGCCGCCAGCACAAACACGCCGCCGATCGCGGCCTGGTATTTCACGCCGAACGCGACGCCCAGCAACAGTCCGCTCAGCGCCGACCAGCCCGGACGACGCGCCGGCTCCGACGGGATCCGCGCGGCGGCCATGAGCGCAAGGAGGAGGAGTGCGGTCATCGGTACGTCGTTCATCGCGTAGTGGCTCATCTGCGCGCTGAGCGGTTCGAGCACGAGCAGGAATCCCGCCATGGCCGTGTCGACCAGGCCGATGCGCCCGCTGAGCGCGAGCAGGAGGGCCGCGGTGGCGGACAGGAACAGCGCGCTGTACACGATGCGCATACGGTACGCCCATTGCCAGACGCTGCTGGTCTGCAGGTCGCGGCCGGTGAAGAACTCCGCTGCGTCGATGGCAAGCGAAGCGATGATGGAAGCTCCGTACGGGTACAACGTCAGTTCGGTGTCGTCGCGGAAGAGTGACCGGATGTCGAGCCCGTCGCCGTGGTGCATCTTGGCCACCTGGAGCTGCTTGCTGACGTCGGGATGCCAGACCAGGTCCGGCCCGCCGTGCCGGATGCCGATCCGGCGCACGGTCGCGCCCGCGAGCAGCGGGAGGCCGATCGCGAGCCCGAGCAGGAGCAGGCGAGGCAGGCACCGGAGATTCCGGCCGGTTGTAGCTGGAACGTTCATGCTTCAGCTCGGAAAATGCATGGCACTGTGCCGTAACGATTCAGATCAAACCACGAAAGACACGAACCACACGAAATGAAGACAGGCGCCCGGCAATTCGGATTATTGGGAACGGCTCCCCTTATCCAAGGTCATCCGGCCCGAAGTTTCCTTATCCGTCAGGTGCGCGCCGCAGGTGTCGCGGACGGCCAGCTTGCCTTTGAGCAGGATGTGCTGGACCTGCCGGTCCTCGCCGGGATTCTCGACCATCTGAACGAGAAGTTGCGTCGCCAGGATGCCCATCTCCTTCATGGGCGTCTCGACCGTGGTCAGGTTCTCCTTCTGTGCATCGTCGATGCCGTCAAAGCCCATGATCGCCACGTCCTCGGGCACGCGGTGGCCCTGGGCGCGCAGCCAGTGGAGGAGTGCGAGCGCCATGCCGTCGTTGAAGGCGAAGATCGCAGCGGGAAGAGGATGGCTGCGCAGGTACGTTGACAACACGTCCACTGCGATCAGCCCGTCGTAGTGGCCGCAAAGAATGTTGTCCTCGGGGAGTTGAATTCCCGTTTCTTTCATCGCCAGTTGCACGCCGGCCAGCCGCTGCTGCGAAGCGGGGTCATCCTTCGGACCTGTGATGACGAGCAGGTTCTTGTGGCCCAGCCCGAGTAGATGCTTCGCTGCAAGGCATGCCGCGTGGGTATTTTCGACAGAAACGCTGCTGACCTCCGCCTCGTCCGAGTAGTTTTCGATCAGGACAAAAGGGATTCCCTGTGCCTTGACCTGCTCGATGTGCTCATGCTTCAACCTCGGGTCCAGCCATACGAAGCCATCCACCCGCTGCCCGGCCGTTACCGCCTCGGGCAGATCCGTCTCGTCACCTTCGCGGATCGATAGCGTTGTGACGACGTGGTAGCCCGCGAGTGTGCACTTCGTCAGCACGCCCCGGAATATTGTCAGCAGCCAGCCCGCCGTCAGGTCCTGGAAGACCACCCCCAACGTGCCGCGTTTCCCGCTGATGAGGTCGCGCGCACCGACGCGCGCCATGTACTTGTGCTTGCGGACGACCGCCATCACTTTCTCTCGAAGTCGCGCGCCGACGCCGGGCTTATCGTTAATGACCCGGGAAACCGTGGCGATGGAAACGCCGAGTTCCTTCGAGATATCTACGAGCGTCGACTGTCCGCTCTTCGGGCGATTCTGACCCGCTCTATTTTCCGCCATATTGATCCTCCAGCGGTTGTGGAATGCGTAAATACAGGGCGTAAGATTTCACGCAAACCTTGCGTTTATACAGTCGGAAGACCTCGAATGACAAGGATGGCGCCCCAGTGGGGTTTCTTGAACGTTCTTCGCAATTTGGTAGGGCGGTGCGCGTGCCTCGCCGTAGCTTCCGAGCGAAGGCGGGTCCCTGCACCGCCGTCTGTCCTGAGCACCGTCGAGAGGCGGCGCGCCGGGACGACGCGCCCTACCACGGAGGAACAAATCCAGACTGGCCCCCGCTTCAGAATATGGACGCGGCGCGACGGTATGTGCGGCGAGTCTTCGATGCCGTGGAGCACGTGGCGCAATTCCCGAAATCTGGATCTGTTCCGTCGGAAACACCGCATTAGCCCTATCGTCAGGTCATTGTTCCGCCGTGTCGCGTAGTCTACCGATCAGAGGGGCAGGACATCCTGATTGTGTTTGTGATGCGCTCAGAGCAAAGGCTTCGCGAGGATGATTTGAAGGAAAGAGAATGAAGAGGCGAACCAGAGCGGAATTTGAACCACGGAGGACGCGGAGGAACACGGAGGTCTGATTCGATACCTCCGTGTCCTCCGTGGTTTGAATTCCCAACGCCTGGAAGTTCTGCGGTAGATTTTTCCAATCATTGGGGAATTGAGCTGACCCCCGCGGCTCGCGTAGCGTCTCGGCCATGAAATGATGTCACAGGCCGGAGGCTGTCCGCGTTCGGACACCCCGCTCGCGGAGCGGAGCAAGCGCGCAGCTTGCCGCGCCTGCGGTGCGGCGTGTCCCTCCAGACGCATAGAACGAAGGGACTCCAGTGCCGTGGCTTTCCCGTGCGGCCCTGAAGAAGGAACCCGATGGGACGCGCGAGAGACTCAAAGATAAGGCCTGTGCACGAGTGCAAGGAGTGCCCCGTACACCCTCTCGGAGCGCTTCACGGCCAGGGCTGTCGGGATCTCCACCTCGTGCATGCCGGCAGCCGGATACCTTGAGTTTCCAGCCGGCGGGCCACCCAAGGTTTCGGAACCCTCCGATGATCCGCCCCTCCGATCATCCACCGCACTCCCACGGCCATTTCGCGAGTACTGCGACATAGCACCGGCAACCGTAATCAGCCCTCCTAAAAAGTCCACTTTATTCTTTATTTCGCCGCAATTACGGAAATAATTCCAACCAAACAACGTTGAACGGAACCGCTGCGCGGATATTGAAGAGTAACTCTGCGAGCGGATTTCTTGTTTCTGGGGGGATAGACTGACTCCAACGGCGCTCGGCATGACGCCGAGATGGCCGCAGGTAAGGAGTCGGTCATGTCGGCATTACGGGAAGCGGTGTTGTTGCAGATGCGGTTGCGGGGGTTCGCGGCCAAGACGGTGGATGCGTATATCCACGCGCTGGAACAGTTGTGGGAGTTCTACCGGCGCTCGCTGGACCGGCTGAGTTGCGAGGAAGTGCAACGCTTTCTCGACGAGGTCATCACGGTGCGCAAGCTGGCGTGGGCCACGGTCAATGTCTACTTCAGCGCGTATCGGTTCTTGTACGAACAGGTGCTCCAACGCGCGCCGCATGAGTTCTCGATTCCGCCGCGCGGGCGCAGCGGCACGCGGCCCGGGGTGCTCAGCCGCCAGGAAGTCGAGCGGCTCATCGACGCGCCGCGGGGCATCAAGCATCGCGCGCTGCTGGCCATGACGTATGGCTCAGGGCTGCGCGTCAGCGAGGTGGTGCGCGTGCGGATCGCCGATGTGGACCGCGGGCGCATGATGCTGCGGGTCGAGCAGGGCAAGGGGCACAAGGACCGCTACACGATTCTCTCGGCGCGGGCGCTCACGCTCCTGGAGGAACTGTGGCGCTGGCATCGGCCCTTGGAGTTCTTCTTCACGGGCCGGGACCGCCACCGGCCGGTGTGCGCCGGAACCGCGCAGGCCGTGTATTACGCCGCACTGCGCACCAGCGGCGTGCGCCGCGTCGGGGGCATCCATGTGTTGCGGCACTGCTTCGCCACGCATCTGATGGAAGCCGGCGTGGATATCTACACGATCAAGCGCTGGATGGGCCACACAGCCCTGGTCACCACCGGGCGCTACATGCATGTGACCGCGGAGCATCTGGCGCGGGTGCGCAGCCCCCTGGACACCCTGAATCCGGCGGCCTGAATGAACCCGAGCCACCTGCGGGTGGCGGACACGATCCGGTGCTGTTGGGCGTCGTACAACCGCGCCCATCCCGTGCCGCCGCACGCCGCCAAGGCCGTGCGGCATATCCTGCGCTGCCGCACGGCCGCGCTCGGTGGACACCTCCATCGGTGCGATCAGTGCGGCCGCGAAGTGCCGGTGTACAACTCCTGCCAAACCCGCCACTGCCCCACCTGCCAAACCAACGCCAAAGAGAAGGGCAGGACAAGGGGTCAGGCCTTGTTTAATGCTTAAGGGTTGCACGGGCGGGACAGGCTGTGATAGCGTTCTCTCATGGCAAGGGCATTGAGAGTTCAGTACGAGGGGGCGATCTACCACGTTACATCGCGAGGGAATGAGCGGCGTGACATCTTGGTTCAATGCCCAACACCGTCGCAGTGGGCATCTCTACGGTGGGCGTTACAAGGCGAAACTGGTTGAAGGCGATGCGTATCTGCTTTCGTTGACTCGGTACGTCCATCTGAATCCGGTGAAGATCAAGGGGGTGAAGAATCGCCCCCTGGACGAGAAGAGGAAGCTGTTAAGGGGGTATGGATGGAGCAGCTACCGTTCGTATGCGGGATGGACCAGCAAGAAGTGTTCCTCCAGTCCACCGGCGTATACTCGCCGCACGAGGGCTAAAACGCTCTTCGTTGGCGGTGATCCGGGAGCCGGATGACTTGAACGGCGATCCATTGAACGGTACTTTATACGGAGAGAGGGATCACATGACCAAAGCCACACATGCCCTGATGAACGAGGCACTTGCGCTTCCACCTGTCGAACGCGCATCTTTGATTGAGGGCCTGATTTCCAGCTTTGATCCTGACGGGCGGGCATCGATTGACCGTGCGTGGGCACGCGAAGCGGAGTCGAGGATCGATGCCTACGATAGCGGGAAAGCTCGCTCAAAGCCGCTCAAGAGCGTCCTTCGACGAGTGAATCGCTGATGAAAGTTACCCTTCTTGAGCGAGCGGAGCATGAGCTGCTTGACGCGGTAGACTACTACAACAGGGAATCGCCCCGGACTCGGATACGAGTTCATGGCAGAATGTCTTCGAACCATTGACCGGGTTGCCCACAACCCGACTGCGTGGCAGAAACTGTCGCGCCGCACGCGCCGGACGCTAACGAACCGATTCCCTTATGGAATCATCTACCAGGTGCGCGACGATGAACTCCTTGTCGTTGCGGTCATGCATCTCCACAGACATCCCGACACTTGGAAGAAATGAGCGCCAACAAGGCGGTGACCGCTATCGTTGGCTTCACAAAGACCATTATGAAGACGAACATCATCAAGAAGCTCTGTCTCGTATTGGCGAGTGTACTCGTCTTGTTTCTATGTGCGGAGATTGGTCTCCGGCTACAGAGACCACATCGCGAGACGAAGGATGGCATCCAGCACCTGCCAACGGGAAAGATCCACGACTACTTCTATTTTGACACCAACGGATGTTTCCGGATAGTCCCCCATTCCGTCGGGTTACATCGACCGTACGAGGGGAAGACACCCGTCAGCATAAACATTAACAGCCAGGGGTTTCGAGGTCCTGAACCGGAGGCCAACGCGGCAACAAGAATCGTGTTTGTAGGTGATTCGATTGTCTTCGATGGGGGTGTGACTGACGAAAACACCTTTGTCCGCCTGTCAGAAGAGGCGCTGAACCATTCGCTACCTGAGCACAATCGGCCGGCGAATTGTTTGAACCTCGGCACGACCGACGTGGGCGTTCCTCAGTATCTTGCGAAGGTGCGGCACCACGCCCTGCTGCTCGAACCGAGCATCATTGTGCTGGGTTTCTATCTCAATGATTCGCGACCGCCACAAGGATTCCTGGGGGAAGATGGATACTCGACTGCTGAGAGGCGACTTACCCACAGCCCGCTTTACGGCCTACTGACTATCCAGCAACTTCATGCGATGTATAGAAGGGTCAAGTTCAGCCACGACAAGCAACTGTCCGTGAGATTTCAATGGGCAGATCGATTCGGGTCAAGAAGGTGGGTTGACAATCAGGAAGAGTGCGAGCGTTTGATCGACGAAGCACAGTACGACTGGGGCGCTGCGTGGGTCGACGGCTCATGGGATTCAGTCGAGCATTATCTCCGGTCGATTGCCGACATGTGCCGCCAACAAGATGTCCTGCTCGTTGTAGTCTGCTTCCCCGCGTCTCCGCAGGTCGACTTCGCAGGCTCCTTTCCTCGCCTCTTCCTTCCGCAAGACACACTTGCGAAGATCTGCATGGGTATGAGCGTTCCCTTCCTGGATTTGCTGCCCGCTCTCAGAAACCACAAAGATGAGCACCTTTTCAACGATCAATGCCACCTCACATCCAGAGGAAATCAGATCGTTGCAGATGTCTTGGCGCCCTGGCTGAAAGCATTCATCATACGCGACCGAGACACACCCGATTCGTGACCAGCAAGCGCGCGACGGGCCGGAAGAAAGATCAAGCAGACCTCGAGGCACTCGGCGAAAGCTGATGCCGAACGCTGAGATAGTCGATGCCCCTTCGCTATGCAGCACGAGCTGTCGCCGCGTGCCCGCAAGCAGCGGGAAATCGAGTGAGAGGCCTACGGCCAGCCGCCAAACTGTTTCATCAGCCAGACAAGCTGGCGGGGGTCTCAAAACTGGATAATGCGCTTGTCTTGGGACTAGTAATTGACGCGGACACGGTAGAAGAGTGCAGCTGCGCTGCCGACGTTATCCGTGTAGCTGTTGACGGGTGGCGTGGCGGGGAGTCCCGTGGCGACGGTTTGGAGGCTCTGCGTTGTAAGGGACGATGTGCGAAGGAGATCGTAGGTGCGATTCGTTGCGCTGTTCCAGCGGATCACCCTGCCGGTCCCGCTCGTTGGCGCGATGCTTTCTGCCTTGAAGACCGAGGAGGCGTTGGTCGGTTGCGTTCCCGACACGAACTCCTGCCAATTACTCAGACCGTCCCCATCCGCGTCGCCGGAGGATGAAGCGTTTGTGGCGTTGCTGGAAAACTGGAATTCCCACCAGTCGGGCATGCCGTCGCTGTCTGTGTCCGCTGCGGGAATCTGCGCCGTGATGATACCGATCTTGCTCTCGTTGCGGGGTCCGCCAAAATTGAACGAATCGGGCCCGGGCCTGCTGCCAGGATTTGCCCACAGCGTCGAATCACCGTAGCGATTGGTGGGCGAGGTCGGGACCAGGCCGCCGGCAAAGTCGGGAGAGGGCGCGGACCAGGCGCGCACATAGTAGAAACCATTGCTGTCGTTGCCGATGTTGCCGCCGATGACGAGGCCATCGATGGGGAAGAAGCTCGCCTGGCCCACGAACGCGACGGCCAACACCTGATCATCGCCGGTCACGCCGGGGCCTTGGTTCACGGCGGGGTTGATGAGGTCGTTGGGCCCCGCCCAGATGAGCTGTACGAAGCACCCCAGCGTGGAATCAAACGTGTCGCCCTTCAGCGGCGTCGTTTGGTCGGCATAGCCCACCAGATTGGTTTCCGTGTTGAACCAGTCAATGGTCGCCTGTGCCGTCCACGGCAAACAAAGGGCCAGCGCTGCGGCCATCCCCCGGTGGATATTCGTGTTCATTCGTGGTTGCCATCCGTTTTAGAGGTTCGGGTACGGATTCACTTCCACCCAGTTGAAGCCGTTCTCCCGGTGGCGATACCAGAAGCCATCACCGGTGCGCACAATCACGTTGGAGGCAATGCCCGGCGGGGTGACGCTGATCCACTTGTAGTTGGCGGCCGGGTTCCCGACGTTGCCCGCAAGGAAGTACGTGCGGTACTGCTGGTTGGTCGAATCCCATAGGTAAATGTTGTCGGAGTTGTTGAAGTTGTTGGAACCGAACCCCCCGTTGGTGAACGCCATGCTGTTGAGCGGAATGTCGGCGCTGTAGGGGTAAGCCAGCATCTGGAACCCCAACACGACGGGGTTGGTCATCGCCGCGTCGGCAACCACGTCGCCGGCGACCACGACCGACTGTGTGAACGCCTGCCGGTTGCGGATGAACATGCCCTTGCCGACGAGGATCGGTTCGCTCGACACGCCCGTGCTGAGGTCCACCCATTTGTTCGTCTGCAGCGACGAGAGGTAGAGCAGCTTGTACTGCTGCGCGCCCGCGTCCCAGAGCAGGATGTTGTCGGCGTTCGTGAAGTCGGTGTTCGCGGTGAGCTGCGGGCCGATCGCCTGGTTGATGTCCAGGATCTCGGCATCGAAGGGCGTCGACGCCATGTTGAACTGAGGCGGCGCGGCGATCTTCTGGAAGCCTACGATGTTGATTGAGTAGGCGGCGTCCTGCGCGTGCGATGCGACTGCGGATAACAATCCGACGACGCAAGCACCGGCGATCGCTTGAAGGGTGAGATGTGTTTTCATGGTTCGTACCTCTCCTGTGATTTTCTTTCTGAAATTCACGTCCATTCGCGTTAATTTGCGGTTCATTTTGTCTACGGCCGCACGCCGCTGGTTACGACGGTGAACGTGCCGGTGAAATTCCCGGCACCGGCCAATGATCGGTCGATCACGAAGTTGATCCAATTGATCCGGCCCAGATCGAGGCCTGCCGACGCCAGGTCTTCGCGGTTGTAGGCGTAGAACTGGGGCGCAACCTGCACCGGCTGGGTCATGTTGATCTGCGTGCCCGTCGTGTCGTGGAATTCCGCGCGGAACTGCGCCGGATGGTTACCCGCGATCCGGAACACGATGTTCGACACGGCCGAGAAATCGCCGACCTCGGTCTGCGGCGTTCCGCCGTCGTCAAACCAGAGCTGCAGGGCGACGAACGCGTTCGCGTCGCCGGTGAGATCGTAGTTCAGCAGCAGGTTGGTGCCGCCGGTGTTGTTCAGCGAAAAGACGCTCCCGATACCGCCGAAGGCCACAGCGGTTGGACCCGGCTGCGGTATCGAGGTGACCGGGCCGCTGCCGCCGATTTGCGCCTGCGGCGCAAAGCTGAGGCCCCACGCCTTGACCGTCAGGTTGCCGACGTAATTCGACGCGCCGCCGGCGGCGCCCTGATCCACGACGAAGGTGATGGACTTCACGCGTGCGAAGTTGAAGTTCGTGCCGATCGTGATCGCGTTGGGCGGAAGGTTCGCGAAGTTGATCGTATAGTAGTGCAACCCGGCCGGATTGTTCACGCCGACGAACGTGCCGGCGATCCGGTTGCCGCTGACATCGTCGATTTCGAAGTTGACGTTGTTGAGCGTGCCCGAGATGCCGAACGTCAGGGCCGCGTACGTCGAGAAGTCCGCGTATTCGTAGGCGGGCGGCGCCGTGCCGAAGTCGTCGTACACGAACTGCAGGACAGCGAAGCCGCCGCCCGAGACATCGTAGTCAGCCCTGACGATCTGCGAATTGAGTTGCGTGTACGTTATCGTGGCGTCGACCCCGAAGATGTTGATGGCCGGCGTTCCGGTATCCGGACTGGCCGGAAGCCTGGTGACGTCGTTCAGGGTGGTCTTCGAGCGGTAGTAGAACCGCTGGTCGGCATTGGCGGTCACGTCCGTGTAGGTCACCGTGGCGTCTGTCGCCAGGAAGACCTGCGGGCTCACGCGTTGCCACGTACCCGAGAAGGCATTGGTCCGCCGCTCGTACTCGTAGCGGCGCTGGCCGATGCCGTTCACCGACAGGCGCGCGATATTTCCGCTGGCCTCGATGCTGAGGAACGGCATGTCGTTGGCATTGTTCAGCGCCGTGCCGGCGATGTATTCCCTGTAGTTGCTCACCCCGTCGCCGTCCAGATCGCCGGTGCCGCCGTTGGCGGGGATGCCGGAACCATCGTCGTTGGGATTCATGCCGAGCGCGAGTTCCACGTAGTCCGGCAGGCCGTCCAGGTCGCTGTCGTCCCCGCGGAAGACGAAGATCTGGTTGGCGAGGCCCCGCACGTTGATCTCGAAGAGGCCGTTGGTGAACTGGCCGCCTGCGGCCGGGCGATCGGTGAAAAAGACCAGTTCCTTGACGCGGGTAAGGTCGCCGCCCCGGCGGGTCACTTCGCTGAGGTTCATGCTGTAAAGTTGGTCGGAGCCGGTGAGCGACATGATGTAGCCTTCAACCTGGCTCCCCCAGGTGTCCACGAAGGCGACTTTGATGCGGAGCGGTCCGTCGCCCGGGGCCGTGCTGCGCAGGGCCTTGATAACGAGGTTGTTCAGCGGTGTAAGGTCGGCCGATTCGGTTTGTGGCGTCTGTGTGTTGTCGAACGAGACCACGGCGCCAACCACAAGCGCGTTGTTGGTCAGGTTCTGGTAGGTGACCTGGAACCGCTGCGTGGAGAGTTGATTCACGATCGTGCCGAATACGGAATTGGGCAGCGCGCTGAGGCTCGGTGAATTCGGCAGCGTGCTGACCGTCGGGCCGATGGTCGGCAAGTTCAGCCACGCCCCGAGGCCCGCCGAGCTGAGTCCGCGTACGAACACGTCAAAGTACCCCGTCACGGCGGGATGGGCGACGCCCGCGTCGACGATCGTCGCGATGACGGCGATGTTGCTGATATCGAGTCCCGCGCCGATCAGGCTTTCGACCGGCAGGTGGTAATAGGCGATGTTGGTCGTCACGTTGTCGTAGAAGAAGGCAACGGCGGGCGTGGTCGGATTCGCGTCGTTGAACTCAAACTTCAACGACGGCGTGCTGCCGCGCACAGCGAAGATCACGGAGGTGAGGCCGGAAAGGTTCGCCGTGTCCTGCGTCGGGGTGGCGCCGGTATCGAAGTTGATCAGCGCGCCGGCGAACGTGCCCTGCGTGGCAACGTTGTAGACCAGGCCGAAAAAGTTGCTCTCGTAGGGTTTGAAGACCTGGTACGGCATGCTGAGTCCATCCGCCATCAGGGACACCGTCGCGTTGCCCGGCAGGAACATCAGGTCCGCCGCGGCACCCGGAATCGGGCGAATACGCAGGCCGTTGACATAGATGTCGAACGCGCCGATGTGGTTGACGGGAGCGCCGGCCTGATTCTGATCCATGATGAAGCCGATAAAGGTGATCTGGCTCATCAGCGTGGGGCTGAGGCTCAGCAGACTGAGCGGCATCTGGAAGTAGCTGATGCCGTTGGTGGTCATGCCGGTGAGGCGGACGATGGTGGTGGCCGTGTTGGTGTCGTTGTCGTTGAACTCGAGCTGGACGCTCTGCGGGTTGCCTTGGACGCCGAACACGAGCGAGGTGAAGACCGTGAGGTCGATCGGCGCCGGAAAGCTCATACCGACACCGGTCATACCGCCGGTCGCGACGTTGTAGCTCAGCCGGAAATGGTTCGTAGATCCGAACTGGCTGTAGACGGCGGTATCGAAGTTGGCGAAGCCAAACTTATCGGCGCCGGGGCTGCCGGGCAGGTTGGAGAGTTGCGTGTTCGCGCCGGGCGCGAAGACGAGATTGAGGCGCAGGCCGTTGACGTAGACGTCGAACGCGCCGGCCTGGTTTTCGACCGACGGTCCGGCCAGGCCCTGGTCCATGATGAAGCCGATGAAGGTGAGCTGGTCTATCAGGGCCGGACCGGCGCTCAGGAGGCTCATCGGCATCTGGAAGTAGCTGATGCCGTTGGTGGTCATGCCGGTGAGGCGGACGATGGTGGTGGCCGTGTTGGTGTCGTTGTCGTTGAACTCGAGCTTGATGCTCTGCGGGTTGCCTTGGATGCCGAAGACCAGCGAGGTGAACACCGTGAGGTCCGTCGGGGCGGCGAAGTTCATGCCGACGCCGGTCATGCCGCCGGTGGAGACGTTGTACTGGAGCTGGAAGTGATTGGTGGAATTGAACTGGTTGAAGACGGCCGTATCGAAGTTGGCGAAGCCGAACTTATCGGCGTTGGGGCTGCCGGGCAGGGTGGATATCTGCGTGTTGGCGCCGGGCGTGAAGACGAGGCTCAAGGCCAGACCGTTGACGTAGACGTCGAACTGGCCGGCCTGGTTTTCGACCGACGGCCCGGCCAGGCCCTGGTCCATGATGAAGCCGATGAAGGTGAGCTGGTCCATCAGGGCCGGACCGGCGGTCAGGAGGCTCATCGGCATCTGGAAGTAGCTGATGCCGTTGGTGGTCATGCCGGTGAGGCGGACGATGGTGGTGGCCGTGTTGGTGTCGTTGTCGTTGATCTCAAGCTTGATGCTCTGCGGGTTGCCCTGGATGCCGAAGACCAGCGAGGTGAGCGTCGTGAGGTCCGTGGGCGAGGGGAAGTAGATGCCTGCGCCGGTGAAGCCGCCGGTGGAGACGTTGTACTGGAGCTGGAAGTGATTGGTGGAGTTGAACTGGTTGAAGACGGCGGTATCGAAATTGCCGAAGCCGAACTTGTCGGCGTTGGGGCTGCCGGGCAGGCTGGAAATCTGCGTGTTGGCACCGGGCGTGAAGACAAGGTTCAAGGCCAGGCCGTTGACGTAGACGTCGAACTGGCCGGCGTAGTTGGCGGGAGCTCCGGCCAGCCCTTGGTCCACGATGAAGCCGATGAAGGTGATCCGGTTCATCAGGGCGGGGTTGGCACTCAGCACGCTCATCGGTATTTGGTAGTAGCTGATGCCGTTGCTGGTGATGCCGCTGAGGCGGACGACGGTCGTGGCCGTGTTGGTGTCGTCGTCGTTGATCTCGATGCTGAGGCGCTCCGGGTTGCCCTGCACGCCGAACACCAACGAGGTGAGCGACGTGAGATCGGTCGGCGCGGGGAAATACATGCCGACGCCGGTCATGCCGCCGGTGGTGACATTGTACTGGAGCTGGAAATGATTGGTGGAATTGAACTGGTTGAAGACCGCGGTATCGAAGTTGGCGAATCCGAACTTGTCGGCGTTGGGGCTGCCGGGCAGGTTGGAAATCTGCGTGTTGGCGCCGGGCGCGATGTTCGGGATGTAATTGAGCCCGTTGACGAACACGTCGAACGTGCCGATCACGGACGGTCCCACCAGGCTGTTTTCGACAATGAAGGTGATGGACTGGAGATGGGAGAGGTCGATGCCCATTTCTGCGAGGTAGGCCGTCGGGATCTGGAAGTACTTCAGCGGGCCGGCCGCATTGGTGAACAGAATCGACTCGGGCGACGTGTTGGTGTTGGCGTCGTTGAATTCCACCTTGATGTCGCGTGGGCCCTTGTCATCCGGATTGGGAAGGTCCGAATCGCCGTCGATGGCGATGACGAGCGAGGTGAAGGAGGAGATATCGGCGCCGTCGCCGAAGCCGATGTAGGCACCGACGAAATTGGTCACCGGAGCGACGTTGTAACCGACGCGAAACTGGTTCGTCGAGAACTGCTGGAACGAAACCGCGCTGGGGGGATTCGCGAAGGCGCCGACGCCGGGCCGTCCGGGCAGGTTGGAGAGCGGCAGGGGGCCAGCGTCGCCGATGGTGACCTTGCGCTTCAGTCCGTTGACGAAGACGTCGACATAGCCGATGGAGTGTCCATCGCCGGCGAGCCCCTGGTCCACGACGAAGTTGATGAAAGCCACCCTGGAGACGTCCACGCCATTGCCGGTCAGCAGGCTGATGGGCACCTGGTAGTACTGCACCGATGCCGTAATGCCGGTGAGGACCACGCGAAACGAAGGCGTGGCGGAGTTGGTGTCCTCGATCTCCATCTCCACCCGTTGGGCGTCGCCTTGCACGCCGAAGACCAGCGAGGTTAAACCGGAGAAGTTGCCCGACTCGCGTGCGGGGGTGCTGCCGTTGTCGAAATTCATCGAGACGCCTGTGAAGCCACCCGTCGCGACGTTGTAGAAAAGCTGGAAATGATTCGTGGAGTTGAACTGGTTGTAGCGCGCGGTATTGAAGTTGCCGAAGCCGAACTTGTCGGCGGCCGGCTTGCCCGGCAGGTTCGAGATCAGCGTGTTGCCGCCCGGACCGATGGAGGGCTTCGGCTGGATGAGCTGGAGGCCGTTGATGAGGATGTCGAAACTGCCGATGAGGTTTCCGGCGCCCGCCAAATCCCGTTCCAGTATCAGGTTGATCGTCGTGATCTTCGCCAGGTTCAGGCCGCGGCCCTGGAAATAGGACATCGGAAGCTGGTAGTAGCCGAACGCGTTGGTCACGATGTCCTTGATGAACATACGGGCCTGCTTGTTGGTGTCATTGACCTCAATCTTCAGCCCCGACGGATTTCCCTTCGCGGCGAAGACCAGCGACGTGAAACCGGAGAGGTCCGTCCCGGCCGAACCGAACTGGATGGAGAGGCCCAAGAAGGCGCCATTTGTGGTGACGTCGTACGTGATGTGGAAATCGTTCGAGGAAACCTGGCTGAGATCATACGTGACGTCCTCGTGCGCGAAGGAGTTGAGCAGCGGGTTGCCCGGCAGCGTGGAGATCTGCGTGTTGGCCCCGGGACCGACGGGCGGCGGCGGCAGTCCGCCGCCGTTGACCACGGAATAGTTGCCGATCTTGTTCGTGGCCAAGTAGCCTTCCAGGACGAAATTGATATTTCGAACGTACGCCTGCTGGAAATTGGGATTAGCCGTGAGCAGCGAGACGCTGCTGATCGTGACCGTCTGGTAGCTCGGGGTGAGATTGTTGACGAAGGTGGAAGCGACTTGCCCATAGTCATCGCCGAATTCCAGCTTCATCACGCTCGTGTCGCTACGGATATCGAACTGGAAGCTGCCCAAGGCGCTAAAGTCCGCGGGCCGCTGAAAATAAAACTGCACACCGTCGTAGTCGTTCGTGACGTTGTAGGTCCCGTCCACGCGCTGCGTGGAAATCTGCGTGACCAGCGTGGTCGGGTTCCCGATCTGCACCACGGCCGGTTCATCCGGGAACAACGTGAGGGCGTCGGCAGTCTGCGGCGCGGCCCAGCCGAGCAGGGCCAGCGCGGCAACAAGCATGTTCCTGCAGGTGGAAGGGATACGCGTGATGACGGAACTCTGCATGCATCTTGTCTTCATGTTTTCTTCTCTTTCCTGAATGGCACGTTCAGTTTTCTTGGCTTCCAGAGGGTTTCAGGTGGCGATGGGAAGGGCTGTGGGTCCGGGGCATTTTCATCACTCAGCCCCGATGCTTGCTCACCACTGCAAGCAGCTCCGCCGTGTCCTTCATCACTGCTCCCTTAGTCTCACCGGGAGAAACCCTAGCAACGTAAAGGATTACCGTAAAGCACGAAATGCAATATATGACAAATATTTATTACACGTTGTGCCACAATGCTCTACAAAGCGTAATTGGACGTAAAAGCATCTTTACCTGTGCCGTGTTTGATGGTTTGCGTGTACTTTTTCGTCACTTTCGCGTGGAAGTGAAGCTGGTGGTCACGAGAGAGCGCGCGGCGGAAGCCTTGGCAAAGACGGCTGTTTTCCCGCAGTCGTGGAGGCTTTCGCATGACGAATGGCGCATGCACTTGGGCAACCGGCCACCTTCGTTCCGCCTCGGAAGCGGGACTACGGCGCGCCAAGGGAGGTTGCTCCGGGTTTTGACCTCGTTCCCGCCCCTGGGGGGGCAGGCTAAGCGAGCGCCCTGCGCCCGCGTCCTGGTGTGTGTTCGTTCATGCCGTTCAACTCAGGAAGCACATCGCGATCCGCATGACATAAGACTGGAACAAGCTCAAGGCCAGCGTGGCTGCGATCCAGGTCCGCGGCGCCTGTGGGGCGTGGAGGAGATCATGCGCGACAGCCGCGATGGGAACCGCCGTCATCCACGACCAGCAGCGAGCTGTCTCCATCTTGAGCGGATCCGGCCCGAACACGAGCGGCAGGAGATAGACGCCCAGCAGAATGAGGCCGTAGCGGGCCTGCGGCGAATGCCGCTCCTTCCACCACCTCGGGAGGACGCCGCCGACAAAAACCGAACACACCACCGCGCCCATCAGGATGAGCCACTCGACCTGGCCGCCCGCCAGCGCGAGCAGCCACAGGAACGCGGTGTGAAAGTCGTACCACTCTTTCACATACGCCGCCGCCTCGGCGTAGATCCCGAAGTAGTTGAACCCGAACGCCACGCACGTCCCGGCGAGCAGGACCGTCATGAGCGAGAAGGGAACCGTAAACCGCACGAAAACGTCACGGAGCGGTCTCCGCTCCGCCCGCGACTGCACGGCGAGGAATATCGCGAAGCCCGCGGCGAAGATGCACCAGCTGAAGGTCAGCATTGTCAGCGCGTACAGCACGAGACCAAGCCCGCACAGCGTAGCCATGGATGTTTTCGGTTCCGTCACCGCTTTCCACGCGAGCCACAGGGCGAGGACAAAACAAATCGTGTACACCCCGTCCTGCGCGAAGGTGTTGTGTGCGATCGCCGCGGGTTTCACGGCCCAGAGCAGGGCCGCGAGCAGGCCGGTCCGGGCATCGGCGAACAAGGCGCGCCCGAGCACGAACATCGCGAGAACGGCCAGGGCGTTGAAGGCCGTCAGCGCCGCTGCGTAACGGAGCCGGTCCGTGTCGACCCGCTCCCGCGCGCCGGCGAGGCGGCCGAGCCAGTAAAGCGAGAGCGTCGCGGCGGGCGGGTGCGACGCGCCGTGCACGCTGATGCGGAGCATCGGCTGGATGGTTTCGAAGTTCCGGAGAAAGTGCGCTGTGCTCTTGACGCGTGGCATCGCGTACAGCATCGTGCCGCCGGATTTGAACCAGGGCGCCAGCAGCGAGCCTTCGTTCGCCAGCGGATCTTTCGCGCCGAGCGGGAGGCAGGCGAATACCGCCGGAAGCAGGGCGCCCATCGCAACGGTTACGGCCAGCGCAGCGGCCAACGGTGCGCGGGATGATTTGAACAGGGCGTGATGGGCGAGTTGGAGCGTGGCGACGGAGAGGCTCCACGCGACGGCCGACCAGAACCAGAACGCGGGTGTGGTGAGCAGGGACGCAAGGAAGGCGGACCGCGACATGTCCGGGTGCCACACGTTCGCGAAGAACGGAAATGTGGCCGGTGTGTTGAAGGTTGCTCCGCTCAGCCGGTAGGTCGCGTTGACGACGCTCCATGCGATCCAGGGACGGCTCGTGGCCGTTAAAAGTTTCAAGACCGTGGCCAGCCCAGGCCTGTATCGGGGGAGGACGCTGCGAGCGAGTTCCGCCGCGAGCGCAAGGGCAAGGACGAGACATGGAGCAGCCAGATTTGTCATGGGGCAGGACACGGCGTAACGGTATGCCGATCGGGGGTAAAGCCCTAATTTTTCTCGACGGCGGAGGGCGCACGGCGTGACGTCACTTCCTGCGCGCGCGGGCTCCGTCTTCTTCGGCATCCTGCTGCTGGCTGCGGGTGCAGTGGATGGTTTCTCGCCGTTCCATCTCGACGTGACCGAGCGCCCGCTGACGACGGTGGCGCTGGTTGCCGTCTGCGTGGCGCTCGCCTTCACGCCGCCGTTCCGGCACGTCCGGCGCACGTTCCGCGGGTTTATGTTCGGGCTGAGCGAGCGGGCGTTTCTGCTCCTGCTCTTTGCGGCGGGCGTTGCGTTGTATTCGTGGAGCAGCTTGTTCGTTCTCCACGGCAGCCCGCGGCTCGACGACGAGGTGGCGTCGATTTTCCAGGCGCGGATTTTTTCCACGGGCCGCGTCGTCCTGCCTCTCCATCCGCTCGCCCGGTTCTTCGATGTTTTCGGCGTACTGGGCGCCGCCGCGGGACGCGGGCATTGGTGCGGCATGTATCCGCCCGGCTGGCCGGCGCTGCTCACGCCTGGCGTGCTCCTGGGCGCCGTCGGCCTTGTCACACCCGTACTGGGCGGGGCCATGGTCGTGGCGACGGCCCAACTGGGGCGCGAGCTTTTCGGTGGCCGCATCGGCCGCATGGCGGGTCTGTTTGCGCTCGCGTCGCCACTCGTGCTGGTGCTGGCCGGCACGCGCCTGTCGCACGTGGCCACGGCGCTCTTCAGTTGCTGGTGCGCGGTGTGCGTGCTCAGGATGCTGCGCACGGGCCGATGGGGATGGGGTGCGCTGGCGGGCGGGTCGTTTGGGATGGCGTTTCTCTGCCGTCCGCTCACGGGACTGGTCATCGGCGCCGCCATCGCGCTGCTGGTCTTTGTCCGCTGGCGCGACGGCCTTCGTGCCTGGCGCGGTATCGTTGCCGCACTGCTGCTGGCCGCCGCGGCGGCGGGGACGCTGGCGGCGTTTCAGCAGGCGACGACGGGGCGGTGGAACCTGCCCGGTCATGTCATCGCCATGGGCTCGCGCGGGCGCATCGGATTCGGGAGATTGGACGCGTCGCGGACGCACACGCCCGCCCTGGGCATTGAATATTCGTTCCGGCGGCTGCGCGCGTTGAACGACCGGCTCCAGGGGTGGCCGGTCGGTGCGTTCGCCCTGATGGCCATACCGTGGCTGGCCGGGCGCGCGCGGTGGCGCGACGCGTGGCTGTTGCTGCCGGCAACCGGGCTGCTGCTCGTCTTCCTTCCGTTCTGGTATTACGAAATGTATTTCCCGGGCCGGTACATTTCCGAAGGGGCGCCGATGTTGTTCGTCCTGATGGCGCGCGGATGGAGGGAACTGGTCCGGTCCATCCGGCGCGCGGGTCCGGCGTGGCGGCCCCTGCCGGCGGGCCTGGCGACGGCCGGCTGCGCCTTTGTCCTGGGCGTCAGCAATCCGGCGTACCTCAAGCCGTTCCACATCAACTACGGCGACGTCGAGGCCGTGCTGCCCCGGGTTGTCGAGACGTACGGCATCACCAACGCCGTGCTGTTCATGGATCAGATTGGCCTGGGAACAGACATGCACGATTCGCGGAACAAATTTTATGCGACGGGTTTCATGCGGAACGACCTCGCCCTCACCGGTGACGTGATCTACGCGCGCAACATGGGAGCGACCAGTCCCGCGCTCATGGCGTATTACCCCGGTCGGACGTACTACCTCTACCGGTTCGATCGCACGACCTCGCGGGCGCAGCTCTATACGGTGCGGCAGGAATCGGATGCCTACCATCTGGATCCCGTGCCGCCGAGGGGCGACCCTTGGCTGGAAGAGGCCCCGCCCGTGGAACCTGTAACTGTTCCGCAGCCGTGACGGAGTTCCGGGACGACCGCGCTGATGTGGCGCGGATCGGTTTTTGGTTGTTCCCGTTCCCTCGCGGTCGTAGAAACATTGCATGGACGTACTGAGCCTGTCGCGCCTCCAATTCGCCTTCACGATCGCGTTCCACTACATTTACCCGCCGCTGAGCATCGGACTGGGCGTCGTTCTTGTCGTGACGGAGGCGCTGTGGCTCTGGACGAAGAAGCCGATCTACCACCAGATGGCCCGATTCTGGACGCGCATCTTCGCGTTGACCTTCGCGATGGGCGTGGCCACGGGCATTGTCATGGAATTCGAGTTCGGAACGAACTGGGCGGCCTATTCGCGTTTTGTGGGTGATGTCTTCGGAAGCGCTCTCGCCGCGGAGGGCATTTTTGCGTTCTTCCTGGAGTCGGGCTTCCTTGCCGTGCTGCTGTTCGGGTGGGACCGTGTGAGCCCGCGCATACACTTTTTCTCGACGTGTATGGTCTGTCTGGGCGCGCATTTCAGCGCGGTCTGGATCGTGGTGGCCAATTCATGGCAGCAAACCCCGGCGGGCTATCACATCGTGGTCGAAGGACTTCGCACGCGCGCGGAGATCACGGATTTCTGGGCCATGGTGTTCAACCCCTCGTCGATGGAACGTCTCGGCCACACGCTTTGCGGCGCGTGGCAGGCGGGCGCCTTCCTCGTCATCAGCGTAAGCGCCTGGTACCTGCTCAAGGGGCGGCACGAAGAATTCGCCAGGGCGTCGCTGCGGGTGGGGCTGGGCCTCGCCGTCGTAGCTTCGCTGCTTCAGTTGGCCACCGGACACGAGAGCGCGCGCGGTGTTGCGCGCAACCAGCCCGCGAAGCTCGCGGCGTACGAGGGGCTCTACGAGACGAGGACCGAGGCGCCGCTGTATGCGTTGGGGTGGGTGGACGAAAAGAACGAGATCACGCACGGAATGGCCGTGCCGGGGATGTTGAGCTGGGTGACGCATGGCGACGTGCGCGCCCCGGTCCGCGGCCTGCGCGAATTCGCAAAAGACGACCGCCCGCCCGTGAATTTCGTGTTCCAGACGTATCATGCCATGCTGGCCATCGGCATGACGTTGATCGCGATCAGCCTGACCGCGTCTTTTTGCGCGTGGCGCGGCACGTTGTACCGCTGCCGGTGGCTGCTCCGCCTCCTCGTCGTGGCGGTGCTGGGGCCGCAGTTCGCCAACCAGCTCGGCTGGTTTTCCGCGGAGGTCGGGCGGCAGCCGTGGATCGTCTACGGACTGCTGCGCACGTCCGACGGGCTGTCCAAGGTGATTCGTGCCGAGACCGTGATGGCTTCGCTCGTGCTCTTCATGCTGGTCTACGTGCTGCTGTTTGCCGTTTTCATCTACCTGCTCGACGACAAGATCAGGCATGGGCCGGACGATCACGACCTCGTGCCGGGCGGGAAGCTGGCCATCCCGGGGAGCGCGCCATGACGTGGGAATCGCTCGATCTGCAGGCCCTCTGGTTTGTCCTGGTGGGCGTGCTGTTCACCGGGTACATCGTGCTCGACGGCTTCGACCTTGGCGTCGGCGCCTTGCACCTGTTCACCCGCCGGGATGAGGATCGCCGCGTCCTGCTGAACGCGATCGGCCCGGTTTGGGACGGCAACGAGGTCTGGCTGGTCACCGGCGGCGGCGCGCTTTTCGCGGCGTTTCCCGAGGCGTACGCGACCGTGTTTTCAGGCTTCTACCTCGCCTTCATGCTGCTGCTGTTTGCGTTGATTTTCCGGGCCGTGGCGATCGAGTTCCGAAGCAAGCGGCCCGAGCGCTGGTGGCGCAGGACGTGGGACGTGAGCTTCAGCCTCGGGAGCATTTTCTCCAGCGTGCTGCTCGGCGTCGTGATGGGCAATCTCGCATGGGGCGTGCCGCTGGACGCAAACCACGAATTCGCCGGCACGTTCCTCGGCCTCTTTCACCCGTACGCGCTCGCGATGGGCATCACGACGCTCGCGCTGTTCATGATGCACGGTTCGATCTTCCTCGTGATGAAAACCGAGGGTGAACTGCACGACCGCGTGCGCGGCTGGGTCAACAACTGCATCATCTTCTTCATCATCTGCTACGCCGCGGTCACCATGGCGACGCTGCTCTATGTGCCGCACATGGCTGACGCTGTCCGCGCGCATCCGCAGCTCTTCGCTGTGGCGGTGCTGAACATGCTGGCCATCGCGAATATCCCGCGCGAAATCCACCACGGGCGGGACGGGCGCGCGTTCGTGTCATCGTGCGCAGCGATGATCGCGCTGATGCTTCTCTTCGGGCTCAACTCGTTCCCTTACCTCGTTTTCAGCGGTCCGCAACCCGAACACAGCCTGACGGTCTACAACGCGGCCTCGTCGGCAAAGACGTTGAGAATCATGCTGGCCATCGCCGCCACCGGCGTCCCCGTGGTGGTGGCCTACACGATCAGCATCTACTGGATCTTCCGCGGCAAGGTGAAGCTGGACCGGATGAGCTATTGAGGCGGCGCGCAGATTGATCCGGTGTTTCCGAAAAGGGGCAGCTCACGTTCCCGAAGCGACTCAGGGACCGATTTCTTGATTTGACGTGGTGATAGTGATGCCGTAATAGTGTTATAAGCACTAGTAGTAAGTGCTAATAGCATAATCATGAATCAACTTTCATCTCGGCGGATCGACGAAGTCTTCCATCTGATGGGAGAGCGCATGGAGCTGGAAAGTGTCGAGCCACTTGGCATCGTTGTCTGTGGTGGGGCAGCTCTGATTGTCCGTTCTTTGGTGGCACGCACGACGCGGGACGTGGACGTGATTGCAATGATGAACCCGGCATCCGACCTCATGTCACCCGACCCTCTGCCTGCGACACTTGTCGACATCGCGGCACGTGTGGCGAAGGATTTGGATCTCCCCAAAATGTGGCTGAACAATGAGCCGAGCCGCGAACCAGGCGGACTGTTCCAGATGGGGTTGCCGACGGGATTCAAAGAACGGCTGATTCGCCGTGACTACGGCGACAGGCTCAGCGTCTATTTCATCAGCCGGTTGGATCAGATTCACTTCAAGGTCTACGCTGCAGTGGATAGCGGGCCGGGTCGCCACCTCAACGATCTGCTTCAGCTGAAGCCCTCACCGGACGAGATTGAGCAGGCGGCGCGTTGGGCAGTGACGCATGATGTATCAGACGCCTTCCGAACGCTTCTTGCCTCGATGCTGAGGAAACTTGGATTCAACGATGTCGCTCAACGAATTCAGAACGCAACTTAACAAGCGCCTCGTTCACTTCCTGTGGAGGCAATGGGCTCAGCTTGGGCTCGCGTCGGCCAGTGTGGAGACGCGGGATGAATGGGTCATCGATCCCGAGGCCCTCCTCCTTCTCAGCGCCCATTTCGGGCGCTTCGATGCGCGTCTCTTTGACGAGATCATGGACTGGCTCGTGAAGAACGCTGCTTTTATGAACATGCCTCGCCTGAAATCTCTCATGAAGCGTTTTGGCTTCAAAGAAGGGGCGGTGGTCGCTGCCATGACGGATGTGGTCACGCGACACAATAGTCGTTTGACCTGGCGCCTTCCGGTTCTTTCGAGAGTTGAAGCCGACAGGAATCTGTTTCTCTTCCTGGATGGCAATCCCTTGCCGGATTTTTGGGATCCGGATGAGATTTTCTTGCGACACGGTTACAGGCGTGGACGTGTCGAGTTGCGGGGCTTGTCATCCCGATTCAATGCGGTCATGCCCGAGTGCTCGCTCCTGCGCCTGCGGTCCCTGTTCGGCGTGACGGCGCGTGCAGAAATCGTGCTGTATCTGTTGACGCATGAAGATGGACATCCGAGCGGGATTGCGCGCGAGACGGGCTATTCGCAGAAGAATGTTCAGGACACCCTTGTCGACATGACGGCTTCGTCCGTGATCCACGGGAAGCAACTCATGACACGCGAGAAGTACTACTTCATGCTCGCCACAGACAGGGCGCCCTTTCTTCCTATTACGGACAAGCCGCCGCGGTGGATTACGTGGCCCCCGCTTTTCCTGGGACTGCAGCGTCTCGCTGAGGAACTATCCGAGTTAGCCGTCAAGTCCGTGAGTGATCGGTTGCTGGCATCCGAGTTGCGAAGGATTGCCGAGGAGGTTCGGCCGCTCTTTGAAGCGTCAGGCTTTGGTGGCGCCTTGGCCAGCGTCTTTGAAAGAGACATCCAACAGTTTCAAAGCCATTTCATGGGCTGCGTGGAGAAGTTGCTGGCAGAAATCGACAAGTAGTTGTGCGTTGCTCGTGCTACCGCGCGTCCACCATCTTCACGAACCGGTCGAAGAGATGGAACGCATCGTTGGGGCCCGGGGCGGCTTCGGGGTGGTACCGGACCGGGAAGCACGGGAGCTTCTTGTGGCGCTGGCCTTCGGACGTCTTGTCGTTCAGGTCTTCCCGCGCGGCTTGGTCCGGCGTCGCGATGCCGGTCGCGCAACGGCCGCGAGATCTTCGAGAACGGGGAGAACCAGTCTGTCTTTCTCACGGTTTGCAGCTTTCTTGCTGGCAATGATGCGCGAGAGTTTGAGCACGCGAACGGTGCAACGCCCCAGTTTTACTTCGATGGTGTTTTCCCACTCGTCGCTGAATTCCCCAAGCCCGTGCATGTGGCTCACAAGATCGAATAGCTTGACGGCATCCCCGGCAAGCATGGGGGGATTCAGCATGACGGGCGGAACGTAGATGCCGTTGACTTTGGCCAGCGCCTTGCGAAGCCCCGCACTTTCGATCTTCTCAAGCCAGAGATCGATGTCGCGTGTTACCACGGGTGCGCCTTGGAGGGCTGCCGCCGAAAGTCCAACAACCATGTATCGCACCTTGAAGCGCTTGAGCGCCTCAAGGAATGCAATCTCACGGTCTGAGAATATGGAATCCTCTGCCACGACGGAGCGATGTCCTCAAGCGTTCAATCGGTTCTTCCTGCAGGGCGAGCAGAGCGTGCCATACATTGTGCGGATCATGGATCTTCCGGGTCCGCACGATTTCGGCCTGCTTCCTGAGCAGGCGGAGTTGGCGTTGAATCAGGGCCTTGTTGGACACGCGCGGCATATAGGTAGTATGCCTTCATCACGCGCTCCGATCAAAGGCTAAACAGCGGACTCATGCCGTGGCATCCACCATCTTCACGAACCGGTCGAAGAGGTGGAACGCATCGTTGGGGCCCGGGGCGGCTTCGGGGTGGTACTGGACCGAGAAGCACGGGAGCTTCTTGTGGCGCTGGCCTTCGGAGGTCTTGTCGTTCAAATTGATATGCGTCGTCTCGACGTCGTCGGGAAGCGACGTCATGTCCACCGCGAACCCGTGGTTCTGCGAGGTGATGTCGACCCTTCCGGTTGAGGTTTCGATGACCGGCTGGTTCGCGCCGCGATGGCCAAACTTGAGCTTGAAGGTCTTTCCGCCGAAGGCCAGGCCGAGCAGTTGGTGCCCGAAGCAGATTCCAAACGTTGGAAGTCCCGTGCCCACGATTTCCCGAAGCTCGGAAGCAACGTTCGGCACGGCCTCGGGGTCGCCCGGGCCGTTCGAGATGAAAAATCCATCCGGCTTGATCGCCAGCACGTCCTCCGCCTTTACGCCGTTTGGAAACACATGCAGTTCGCAGCCAAGGTCCTTCATGATGCGGAGCTGGTTGGTCTTGATGCCGCAATCCATGACGGCAATTTTCCGCTTCCCGCCCGTGCTGCCTTCATAGACGTAGGGCTTCTTCGTGCTGACTTCGGTGCAGAGGTCGCGGCCGACGAGGCCGGGCGAGTCCTTGGCCTTCTGGACAAGTCGTTTCGGGTCCAGTTCGGTCGTCGACACAACGCACTTCATCGCGCCCTTGGAGCGGATGTGCAGCGTGATCGCGCGTGTGTCGACCTGGTCGATGCCGATCCTGCCCGCGGCCTCGAGGTACTCTTTCAGCGTCCGGTTGCTCCGCCAGTTGCTGCGGATGCGGCTGCACTCGCCGACGACGAGACCGGCGGCGTGAATCTTGTAGGACTCGACATCCTCGTCGTTAATTCCGTAGTTGCCGATCAGGGGATTGGTCAGCGTGACGATCTGCCCGTTGTACGAGGGATCCGTGAGGATCTCCTGGTACCCGGTCATCGACGTGTTGAACACCAGTTCGCCATACGCTTCGCCGCTTCCGGCAAACGCGCGGCCTTCGAACACGGTGCCGTCTTCCGGTGCAATCAGTGCTCTGCTATCCATGGTCCCTATCTATTTTCCCTGGTGTAGCCGCGGCTCTGCGAGCCGCGCCTTCCGAGCACGCCTCGCACCTGCCCGCAATGCTACGCATAGTGTTGCAGGCGGGGAGGCGTGGCTACAGATCTCAGCCCACTCCCGCATGCGTCTTGCGCGCGACTTCCAGTTCCTGCTTCTTCTTCAGCGCCGCGCCGACGAACGCTTTGAACAGCGGGTGGGGCACGAGCGGTTGCGACCTAAGTTCCGGATGCGCCTGCGTCCCGACGAACCAAGGGTGATCGGTTATTTCCACGAGCTCCACAAGTCTGCCGTCGGGCGAAAGCCCGGAAAGCACGAGCCCCTTCGCTTCCAGCGCGGTCCGGTAGGTGTTGTTGACCTCGTAACGGTGCCGGTGCCGCTCGCTGACTTCCAGGGCTTCGTAGGCCTCCGCAGCCTTCGAGCCCTCCTTGAGCGAGCAGGGCCATGCGCCAAGCCGCATCGTCGCGCCCATGTCGACGACCTTCTCCTGCTCTTCCATCAGGCAGACGACGGGGTGGGGCGTATCCTTTTCGATCTCGGTCGTATGTGCGCCCTGCAGGCCGCACACGTTCCTCGCGAATTCGATGACCGCGCACTGCAATCCGAGGCAGATGCCGAGGAAGGGGACGTTGTTCTCCCGTGCATAGCGGATCGCCGCGATCTTGCCCTCGATGCCGCGCTTGCCGAAGCCGCCCGGGACGAGGATGCCGTGGACCTTGTGCAGCACGTCGAGGTTCTTGCCCGCCTCGACCTCTTCGGCCGCGATCTTGATGATCTCCACATGCGCCTGGTGCTCGATGCCGCCGTGGTGGATGGCCTCATAGAGCGATTTGTACGCGTCCTGGAGTTCCGAGTACTTGCCGACAACGCCGATCCTTACTGTGGCCTTCGGGTGGATGACGGCATCCACCATCTTCTTCCACGGCTGCATCTTCGGCGGCGGGCGCGCGAGGCGGAAATGGACCATGATGATCTCATCGAGCCCCTGCTCGCAGAGTACCAGCGGCAGCTCATAAATCGTGTGCTTGACGTCGCACTCCTCGATCACCGCGTGCAGCGCGACGTTGCAGAACAGGGAGAGCTTCTTGCGGACATCTTCCGCCAGCGGCACCTCCGACCGGCAGATCAGCGCATCGGGCAGGATGCCGATTTCGCGCAGCTTTGCGACGCTCTGCTGCGACGGCTTGGTCTTCACCTCCTCCGCGGCCTTGATGTACGGCACGTACGTCATGTGGATGTACATGACGTTCTCGCGCCCGTCCTCCTGGCCGATCTGGCGGATCGCCTCCAGGAACGTCAGGCCCTCGATGTCGCCGACCGTCCCGCCGATCTCGGCGAGGACAATGTCGACGCCCGGCTCGTCCAGCGCGCGGATGTGCTGTTTGATCTCGTCCGTGATGTGCGGGATCATCTGGATCGTGTGCCCGAGATAGTCGCCCTTGCGTTCCTTGCGCAGCACTTCCCAGTAGATCCGTCCCGCGGTGAAATTGGATTTTCGCGAGGTCGGTTGGCCTGTGAACCGTTCGTAGTGCCCGAGGTCCAGGTCCGTCTCCGCTCCGTCCTCCGTCACGTAAACTTCCCCGTGCTGGTAGGGATTCATCGTCCCGGGATCCACGTTGAGGTAGGGATCCATCTTCAGCATACGGATGTTGAGCCCCCGCGCGATCAGCAGACGCCCGAGCGAGGCCGCTGTGAGCCCTTTGCCCAGCGACGAAATCACGCCGCCCGTTATGAAAATGTACTTCGCCATCGCGTCCTGTTTCGTCGCCGTGAACTGAATGAGAATATTCGCCCGCGTGGCAAGACCAAGAACATTCTGAATCGAAGGCAAGAATCCCCATTCTTCTTTGAAATCCGTGCTTGCAAAGAGCCGTTTCTGGCGTTAATTGCATCCTGCAATGGTATTCGACCCTTGCGATAAGGAGATACCCACCCCATGAGCATGATCAAGGAATTCAAAGACTTTGCCATGCGCGGCAATGTCGTCGACATGGCAGTCGGTGTCGTTATCGGCGTCGCGTTCGGCAAGATCACCACGTCCATGGTGAACGACATCATCATGCCGCCCATCGGCATGGTCATGAGCGGGATCAACTTCGCCGACCTGAAGCTGACCATGAAGGACGCCGTCCTTGACGCTGCCGGCGTCATCACGACGCCCGCCGTGACGATCAACTACGGCGCGTTCATCAACACCGTCATCGACTTCACCATCGTGGCGTTCGCGCTCTTCATGGTCATCAAAGCGATGAACACGCTCAAGAAGAAGCAGGAAGCCGCTCCGGCCGCTCCGGCCGCCCCGGCCGCGCCACCGGCCGACGTAGCCCTACTGACCGAGATCCGCGATCTTCTGAAGAAATAGGAAAGGAGCAGGTAGCAGCATGAACAACAGCAGACAGGTAGTCGCAGCCGTCATGATGATCGCTGCCATGGGGATCAGCGCGCGCGCTGAAGAGGCCGCCGCCCCGAAGTTCGAAACCTCCCTCGCCGTCGGCATCATGGGGACGGAAGGGAACAGCGACATCAAGCAGGGGACCGCGAACCTGCTGTCGCTCCGCAAGGCCGCGAACAGCGAGTGCAAAGCCGGCTTCGACTTCGCCTACGGCGAAATCGGCGGCAGCACGACGAACAACAACATCAAGGTGTTCATCGGCCACCGCCGCAACGTGAACGACCGGCTGTACGGCTACTTCGACCTCTCGTATTTCTACGACGAGATCGGCGACATCGACTACCGCGTCACTGCGTCACCGGGCCTCGGCTACTTCCTGCTGAAGGACGAAGCCCAATCGCTCGCCGTGGAAGCCGGTCCGTCGTACATCTGGGAGAAGGTCGGCGGCGTCAAGGATGACTACCCGGCCCTGCGCCTCTTCGAGAAGTACGAGCGCAAGCTCTCTGACACGTCCAAGGTCTGGGAGTCCGTCGAATACCTGCCGCGCTTCGATGACTTCAACGACTACCTGCTCAATGCTGAAGTCGGCGTCGAGGCGGCGATGAACTCCAGCCTCAGCCTGCGCCTCGTGGTCGTGGACAAGTACGACAGCACTCCTGCGCCGGGCAAGAAGGAAAACGACGTCACGGTGACCGGGTCGCTGGTCTACAGAATATAGCGAGGTGCTATTCGCCCGTCTGGTCGATGCTGGATGCTGGTTTCCGGATATCCGGCATCCAGTATCCGGCATCGAGTGTCACGAAAGGGCCGCACGTGCAGGACTTCGAAAAACTCGGCGCGTTCTACCTCGGCAAGTCGTTCGACCCCGCCATCGGCGCGGTCAAGGATGATCTCCTGCTCTACGACGCGAAGGACCTGACCACCCACGCGGTTTGTGTCGGCATGACCGGCAGCGGCAAGACCGGCCTCTGCATCTCCCTGCTCGAGGAGGCGGCGATCGACGGCATCCCCGCGATCGCGATCGACCCGAAGGGCGATCTCGGCAACATCCTGCTCTCGTTCCCGAATCTGCAGCCGGGCGATTTTCGCCCCTGGATCGACGAGTCCGAAGCCGCGCGGAAGGGCATGAGCGCGGACGACTTCGCGGTGAAAACGGCCGAAACGTGGAAGACCGGGCTGGCCCAGTGGGGCCAGGACCCGGCCCGCATCCAGCGGTTGAAAGATGCGGTCGACATGGCGATCTATACACCCGGCAACACGGCTGGGCGGCCGCTCTCCATCCTGCGCACGATGGCGGCGCCCCCGCCGGCCGTCGTGCAGGATTCCGCCGCGCTGCGCGACCGGATCATGGCCGCGGTTTCGGGCCTTCTCGGCTTGATGGGCGTCGACGCCGATCCCGTGCAGAGCCGCGAACACATCCTGCTCTCCAACATCCTCGACCGCGCTTGGCGCGAAGGCCGCAGCCTCGATATCGCCGCCGTAATCCAGGACATCCAGAAGCCGCCGTTCGAGAAAATCGGCGTCTTCGATCTCGAATCGTTTTTCCCCGCGAAAGACCGTCTTGGCCTTGCGATGCAGTTGAACAACCTGCTCGCGTCGCCCGGGTTTTCCGCGTGGATGGAAGGCGAGCCGCTCGATATCCAGCGCCTGCTGTACACGGCGGAAGGCAAACCGCGGCTCTCGATCCTTTCCATCGCGCACCTCTCCGATGCCGAGCGCATGTTCTTCGTGACCGTGCTGCTGAACGAAATTGTCGCGTGGACCCGGGCGCAGTCCGGCACGAGCAGCCTGCGGGCGTTGCTCTACATGGACGAAATCTACGGCTACTTTCCGCCGACGGCGAACCCGCCGTCGAAAGGCCCCATGCTCACGCTGCTCAAGCAGGCCCGCGCGTTCGGCTTGGGCGTGGTGCTGTCCACGCAGAATCCCGTCGACCTCGACTACAAAGGGCTGGCGAACTGCGGTACGTGGTTCCTGGGCCGCCTCCAGACGGAACGCGACAAGGCGCGTGTGATCGAGGGGCTCGAAGGAGTCACCGCGGGCACAGGCGGGTCGTTTGACAAGGCGAAGATGGAGCAGATGCTCGCGGGCCTCGGCAACCGCGTGTTCCTCATGCGCAACGTGCATGACGACGAGCCCGTCATGTTCCAGACGCGCTGGGCGCTCTCGTACCTGCGCGGCCCGATGACGATGCCGCAGATCCGGCAAGCCATGGCCGGCATGGCCGCCGCCGCGCCCGCAGCACCTGTTGCGGTGACGTCGCCCTTGGCCGCATCCGCTGCGCCGCCGGGCACGAAGCCCATGCTGCCGGCGGACGTGCAGGAGTTCTTCATGAGGCCCAAAACGCCCGGCGAAAAACTGGTCTACCGTCCGTATGTGATCGGCATGAGCAAGATGCATTTTGTCGATGCCAAGTCCGGCGTGGACGCTTGGGTTCCATATACGCACCTGGCGCCGGTCTCCGACGACGGCCGCGACGCGCAGTGGGACCAGGCCTCGACTTATGGCGACATCAAGGCCGACCTGGAACGCCAGCCCGCGGCGGATGTGACGTTTAGCCCTCTTCCCGCCGGCGCTTCCAGCGCGAAAAAATTCGCCGCATGGAAAGCGACGCTGGAAGATCATCTCTACCAAAACGTGACGCTCACCCTGATGGCCTGCCCATCCCTGAAGCTCATCTCGCAAGCCGGCGAATCCGAGGGTGACTTCTCCGCCCGCGTCGCACAGGCGCTGCGCGAGAAGCGCGATGTCGAAGTCGAGAAGCTCCGCAAGAAATACGCGCCGAAGTTGCAGGTGCTTCAGGACCGTCAGCGGCGCGCGCAGGAACGCGTTGAACGCGAGCAGGCCCAGTTTGGGCAGCAGAAGATGAATACGATGATCTCCGTCGGCGCGACGCTGCTTGGCGCATTCCTGGGCCGCAAGGCCGTGAGCGTGGGCAGTGTCGGCCGCGCGACGACCGCGATGAAGAGCGCGTCGCGAATCGGGAAAGAAAAAGAAGACATTGCTCGTGCCGATGAGTCCGTACAGGCCGTTCAGGAGCGGCTTACCGCCCTGCAGAGCGAATTCGACAGTGAAACTGCGGCGATGCAGGGCCCGTTCGAACCGTCCGTGGCGCCGGTCGAAAAAAGCCGGATCAGGCCGCGCAAGTCCGACATTTCAGTCGGCACGGTGGGGCTTGTCTGGACGCCTTGGAGGATCGCGTCCGACGGAATAACCGAGCCGGCTTTCTAGGTCGTCATGAACTGGTTGGATGGCATAACGGCAGCCTATTTGGCGTTCGGGGCCGCGCGTGGCAGGAAACGAGGCCTGCCTGAGGAGGCCTACCGTTGCGTGAGGCTCCTTGCGGGATTGGGTGCGGGATGCGGGCTGTATGGGCTGATCAGCGATGCGGTCAGCGCCGTTGCCAGTGTGGCGCCGGAAGTCTCCGCGCCGGCCGGTTTTCTCGCGACGTTTGGCGGCGCCTTTGCGCTGCTGCACCTGGTCCGCCGCAAGATCATCGAGACGGTGCGGGCCAGGTTTGCCTCCCTGCAGGCCGTGGGTGGGGCGGTGGCGGGAGCGCTCCAGGCATTCATGGTCATCGTGAGCCTCGTCACGGCTGTTCAGTTGTCATCGTCAACGCCGGATCAGGGCGTCGCCGCGGACTCATTCATAGGTCGCATCGTGCGTGCATTCACGCCGGACCGGTCGGTGCAGGCGGAAGCCGAACCCAAACAGGAGCAGCAACATGAATGAACTGATCGGTCAATTGGTGCAGCAACTCGGCGTGCAGGAAGGTCAGGCGAAGGGTGGGGCGGGCCTGCTGTTCAAACTCGCACAGAACAAAATGGGTGGGGATTTCTCCAAGGTTGCCGGGGCGGTTCCCGGCGTCGCGGACCTCATCAAGGCCGCGCCCGAGGCGGGTGGCGCATCGAACCTGATGGGCGGATTTGCCTCCGCGATCGGCGGCGGCAAGGCGGGCGACCTCGCGGCCCTGGCCGGCTCGTTCTCCCAGCTCAAGCTCGACCCGTCAATGATCAGTAAGTTCGTGCCGGTGATCCTCAGCTTCGTCCAAAGCAAGGGCGGAAAAGACGTCGTCGCCCTGCTGTCGAAGGTGCTGCAGGAATAGTCGGAGCGGCGAGCCCTGAAGAATGGCGTTGTCGCGGCGCTGTTGCGAAGCGCCGTCGCCGTCACAGGCATGTCCAAGGCACTCACCCCCCCTGTTGCAGGGTCCAGATGAAGGCGTCGGCTTCGGAAACGGACTTCTGAAGGTCGCGGATCAAGTCGTCGACCTTGGTCTGGATTGACGCCACTTCCGAGGTCAGCCCACCGATGGCCTTCGCGTTCAAGTTGTGCTTGAGAAACAACACCTGGTCGCGCAGCGGTTTCAGCGCAGGTTCGAGTTTCGCTTCCGCCTGCTTCATCGATGCGATCAGTGTCTTGTACCGGGCCCTGGCGTCATTCAACTTGGCCTCGCTCGCCTTTCTCAACTCGGTACTGCTGTACTGCTTAAGCTCGGTTTTCCATTCCTTGAACAGCGCATCCGAGACATCCTCCACGGAGGCAATCCGATCGTGGACTTCGTTTGCCCGGGCTTCGCTCTTCTGGAGCGCCGCGTTCAACGTGTTGTACTTCGTATCGAGGTTGCCTTCTTTGACGTTCACCACGCGCTTGAACTGGGTGAGGGCATCGAGGAATTCCGTCGCCGCCGCCTTCTGCGAGTCCCGCGCTCCTTTCACGCGGTCCACCATGATATCGCGCTTGTGGATACCGACCTTTTCCATGGCGCCGTAGTACATGGATGAGCACCCGGTCAGGAAAACCAGCAGGGATGACACCATGAAACGCGTGGTCGTAGGCATGAGGCTCCTCCGTTAATGAGCTCACCATAGGAAATGCGACGGCTGCGAATCAAGCCTGCGCCTCAGCCGTAACGCTTCAGCCTTCGCAAGGCTTCGGCGTGGCAGGCACGAATGAACACGAATATGGCTTGAGCGGAAGATGCGCTCGTCTCATTTGCCCGAGACTCACCGTCTGGTGAGTTCCCCTGAAAGCCATTCGGATGCGTTAGCCCGGTTTATTCATGAACGTTGACACGTTCATGAATAAACCGCTTTGCCTGCGGGCACGTGGATGCGCCCGCAGGCAAAGACGTGATGCAACGCGGTGTCACACCGCGTTGCAAACGTGGCAGCCCCGTTTGGATGCGGCGC